>JAEVZU010000312.1 GCA_023392075.1 Bacillota bacterium
TATCATGAAAAACATACCCTCGGTAAATGGCAGCAGGGAGGTTGTAAACATACTCAAGCTGATCCCGTCGCCGTATCTGGATTATTACTTTTTTGAAAAGGAAATGGTCAGGGAAGAACAGGAGTCGATGAGTAATGGGAAGGGAACCAGGGCAGACAAGGTTAAGGAAGTTGAAAAGGAATTATTTGAATTATATAAAGATCCGGCTCTCAATGTAAAGCCTGCGCAGCTGTCCGAAAGGGGAGGTTCTCTCTATTCCGAGGCGGCATTGTCGCTGATACAGAGCATTCACACCAACGACGGCCGCATCCATGTACTGAATGTCCGCAATAAGGGAGCAATCAGTGATTTGCCGGAGGACTCGGTTATTGAAACAAACTGCGTTGTTAACAAATCGGGTGCTCATCCTGTTGCCGCCGGTAAACTGCCCGAGGCGGTCCGCTCACTTGTTATAAGTGTAAAACAGTATGAAAGGTATACCATTCAGGCTGCTGTCAACGGCGACAGGGCTGCCGGCTTCAAAGCACTTTTAAACCACCCGCTGGTACACGGAGCTGATACCGCACAAGCGCTGCTGGAGGAAATAATTGAAGCAAACAAAACATACCTGCCAAACTTTTTCAGGGGGCGATAATCATGGCATATGTTGCAGGAATTGACGGAGGTGCCACTAAAACAAGGTGCCTCGTCGGGGATACCAAGGGCAATATCCTTGGAGATTATACCCTTGGCGCATCCAATCATCAGACTGCCGGCAAAAGTCAGGCAAAGGCCACTATAAATGAGGTTTATAGAGGAGCCTTGGAAAAGGCAAAGCTTAAAAATGGGGATATAAACTATGTGTATCTGGGTTTAGCCGGTGCTGACCTTCCATCTGATTTTGAGTTTTTAAATAAGCTTTGCAGGGATATTTTTCAGGTCGGCACGTTTAAAGTTGTCAATGATGCCTGGATAGGTATGAGGAGCGGAGTGAAAGGCACCTGGGGCGCAGTTTCCATCTGCGGCACCGGTTCAAATGCCGGAGCCTGCAGCCCTGACGGAAGAAGTACAATTCTGAATGCACTCAGTTATGAACTGGGAAATTACGGCGGAGGAGGGCATTTAACCGAGAAGGCTCTTCACCATGCCTTCAGGGCCCATGAAGGTACAGGCAGAGATACAGCCCTGGTTAGAGAAATACCTCCCCTTTTCGGGGTTGACAATATGGACGGTTTGCTGAGCAGGTTCTATCCAAAGAGACTTGTAAAGGAGGAGGAACTTAAAAGTGTACCGCCGCTGGTGTTCAGACTTGCTAATGACAGAGATTACGTGTGCCGGAGACTCCTTCTAGATATGGGGCACGTTATCGGTGAAATGATATTGGGCGTAATAAGGAAATTGGGAATGGAGAATCTTAAAGTACCTGTCGTTCTTGTCGGAAGTGTTTATAAGGGAGATAATCCTCTGCTTATTGACGAACTGACTACCACAGTGCACGGAGAAGTGCCGAAGGCCTATTTTATAGTTCCGGCACTTCCGCCTGCTGCAGGAGCTTATCTTTCAGCTTTGGACAGCATTGGTATTGATCCGGGTCCTGACATATATCTTAAACTGGAAAAATATTTTACATAGGTACTTAAGTTAACTTCCATTTTATGGCTCCATTCTGTATAATAAAAAAATATATTATTTTTTTATCAGGCGGTGATGACATGGACGTGACTATTGATGTTACAAAAACGGCACTGGAAACCGGCAGATTGATTTTGTGGGCCTGGCAGGAAACAGATGTAAACGACTTTTACGAATATGCGTCTGTTGAGGGTGTTGGAGAAATGGCGGGTTGGAAACATCATGATTCAATTGATGTTTCCAGGAAAATACTGCAGTCTTTTATCTCGGAAAAAAATGTTTTTGCAATAGTAAATAAGGAAAATATGAAAGTGATCGGTTCTTTGGGATTACATAACTCCTGGGCTAATGAAGAGAGCAGTTATGCACATTTAAAAATTAAAGAAGTCGGATATGTCTTATCCAAAGGATATTGGGGAAGAGGCTTGATGCCTGAAGCAGTAAATGCTGTGATCAGGTTTTGTTTTGATGAATGCAAATTGGATGCATTGACCATCGGCCATTTTTCATCCAATAATCAATCCCGAAGAGTTATAGAGAAATGCGGATTTACTTTTGTAAAAAAGAGTGAGTATTATGCAGGCCAGCTGCAATTAACCTTTGACGATATAAAATATATTATGCTGAATAGGGCCAATTTGAACAATTTTGTAAAAGCTTACGGCTTAGGAAACGAATAGATCAGGAGAAAATCAGTTTTAAGCTTACATCCTATATATCAGAAACCTGTGACGGGGATCAGTATCACACATATGAGGTACTTTAATCTCTTTTATTTGTGTGAAAGGAGAAGCGGTATCCAGAAAATAAATATAGTCCATAGACGGATAGTAAAGTATAATATCCACGGATCTTTCAGTTGCTTGGGCAGAAACCAGAATATTTTTTATTACTTTTGCAAATATTTGCATTGAAAAAGGATTAAAGAAGTAAAACTTATTGTCTGTAGATTTAATGTGATAAGTTTCCGCAAAACAGTTTAAAAAATCAATATTGTCCTCTTTACATTTATTTGCCTGGAAGTAGAATTTTTTATTTTCAACAGCCTGCTTAAAGAAGTAGCTATTCATTTCTATCCCTGTAACAGCGGAGCTGAAAAAGTGATTAACGTAAAAGTTGAACCTTCCCTTTCCGCAGCCAAAGTCAACCACACTGTCTTCCGGTGTAAATTCATATTGCTGCGACAATATCTCCAATGCCGAGTAGGAGGTTGGTTCATATCTGTGATAGTGAACAGATTCATTAAATACTTTCTGATCACCCAATGTTCTTATATTAAGTAATTTTTCATAATAATGCTCATTCATGGCGGCCTTTCCCAAAATTAATTTACATGCTTGCTCCCGGTTATCAGGTTTCTGCAATTATTTTTCCTAATTGGGTTAGGTCGTAGCCTCCCATGCCTTGCAGCTCCAGTTTGAATTCATCGGAACGGAGAATTGAAAAAATTGCATCAACAGCAGGGAGATTCATATCTTCTTTTTTAAGTATCATATCATATTGTTCTTTCTGAATAGGTACAAAGTCAATCCCCTGTACCTGCAGACAGGCCTTTTCATTCCCGATACCGCAATCTGCCTCGCCCCTGGCTACGCTGCTGGCTACTGCAATGTGTGACTGATGCTCCTTTGCGTAGCCTTTGATTGATTTGCCCGAGACCCCCATTTTTCGTAAATGCTCGTCGAGAAGTATTCTTGTTCCGCTGCCTTTTTCACGGTTAGCGATAGTAATTTCGGGCCGTATCAAATCGTTCCAGTCCTTAATATTTTTAGGATTGTCTCTGGCAACATAAAAACCCTGCATACGGCTGGCAAGACGTATTATTGCGGCAGGAGTCCCCGGCAGCATTCTTTCTATATACGGTACATTATATACGCCGGTCTTACCATCCCACATATGGGCGGTTGCAGCCTGGACTTCACCTTGATACAGAGCGTAGACCGCATTATAGCTGCCTTCGTATGAACGCAGAGCCCGGATTCCCACAGTGTGCCTGTTGAGATAACGGCATAATATATCTAAAATAACATCCTGCCCGGAAATTATAAAGGTATTATTAACAAAGTACTGATCTTCATATATCACAGGAGACGGGATTTTTATTGTCTCGTTGAAGCCGGCAGGAAGAGTGTGGTCTTTTGTTTTATTTTTGTACTTTTCTACGTCAGACAAATCAACTCTTAACTTCTTACCAACCCTGTAGGAATTTAGTTCCCTGCGTTTCATCAGCTCATAAACCGTGCTTTTGGATATTTTTAATATATCTGCAACTTCCTGAGGAGTCAAAGGCTTATTGTCCATAGCTTTTCGTACTTGCCTTTCATTTGTTGTTTTAATTGGATTATAGCATATTTAAACATGTAAATATATAAATTGTATCCTGTTATTATGTTTTTTGTTTTAATACCCTCTATTAAGAATGTATAACACGCCTCACACCGGCTATTTTGCCACTTTTCTTTGTCGTCGTCCTTGCCTTGCGTCAGCAAGGCTGCGTCCATCCTCCTCGAAAATTTCCAAAATATCTCGGCGTGAGGTCTGTGATTTTTGAGTGAGATAATTTGG
>JAEVZU010000206.1 GCA_023392075.1 Bacillota bacterium
GGGCAGATGCCGTACAAGCTGAGGTGGATACGGCAGTCGACGCTCTTAAAGCAGTAGTGGACAGCCTGGTAACTGTTCGGTATTTCGGAAAAGTGGAAGCCGAAAAAGGCAAAAAGTATGGAACTGCATACAGTCAGGCAGACTCCGGGGCATCCGGAGGATTTATGGTTGGAAGTATAGACCATGTTGATTCAGCCTTTGAACTGAAAAATTGTGGTGCGGCAACCAAGCTGATAGTAGCTTATGCATCCGGCCTGGACAATCCAAAGCTCAGTCTCTACATCAACGGAGTTCACAGTCAGGATCTGACCTTTACCAAAACCGGAGGATGGGGCGGCAGCTTTGCACAAAAGACCTTTGATGTGGTAATTCCTGAAGGTGCAACTATAAAATTCCAGTACGATTCAGGAGATGTTGCCGCCAACATAGATTATATCGGTTTAACAAATACTGATATTTCAGCACTTACAGAGAAGATTAATGATGCAAAAGAACTTGTTGAGCAGGAATATACCGCAGCAGCGTGGAAAACCCTGCAAACGGCAATAACTACAGCGACCGGTGTTGCTGCAGCAATACCTACTCAGGAAGAGGCAGATTTTGCATTAAACAATTTACAAGCTGTGATAGATGGATTACAGCTGTATCCTGGGAACTATTCCGGGAAAATAGAAGCTGAAATCGGGAAGATGTATGGAACTGCCTATAAACAAGAGGATGCTTATGCATCAGGCGGCTTTATAGCCGGAAGCATAGACCATGCCGGAGCGGCATTCGAACTTATAAAATGTGCTCCATCAAACAATATAATAATAGGGTATGCATCCGGTAAAAGCAATCCGAAGCTTAGCCTCTATATCAACGGAGTCGACAGTCAGGATGTGACCTTTACAAATACGGGAGGCTGGAACGGCGCAGGCAAATACGCTGAAAAAACCATTAATGCAGATATTCCTGCCGGGGCAAGTATCAAATTCCAATTTGATTCAGGAGATGTTGCCGCCAACATAGATTACATAATTATTCCGGCAGATAAAACGGAACTAATACCAAAAATCAGTGAAGCGCAAGCTTTGGCAGAAGAAGACTATACGGCCGAATCATGGTCTCTATTGCAAACTGCATTAAATGCAGCGGTAAGTGTCAGTGACAACAAGGGTTCAACACAGGAAGAAGTAACTTCGGCTCTTAATAACCTGAATGCCGCAATAAGCGGTCTGCAGGTCAGGCCACTGCAGGTACAGGCACCGACAGCGTCACCTGCGGGAGGAATTTATACCTCGGCGCAGACAGTAACGCTGTCAAATGCCACAAACGGCGCAAGTATTTACTATACTGAGGACGGCAGTGAACCGACCACATCAAGTGAGTTATATACCGGTCCGATAACTGTTGATACCAGCAGGGTAATTAAAGCGATTGCCGTTAAGGAAGGCATGGAAGACAGTGAGGTGGCTGTTTACAGTTATACTATTGATATACCGCAGATCGGGCAGGTTCAGATACCGACAGCTTCACCTGCGGGCGGAACCTACACTTCGGTACAGACAGTGACGCTCTCAAGTACCACAAGCGGTGCAAGTATTTACTTAACTGCGGATGGCAGTGAACCTACCGAAGCAAGTGAATTATATACCGGCCCGATAACTGTTGATACCAGCAGGGTAATTAAAGCGATTGCTGTTAAGGAAGGTATGGAAGACAGTGAGGTAGCTGTTTACAGCTATACAATCGATATACCGCAGAGCGGGCGGGTTCAAATACCGGCAGCGTCACCTGCGGGAGGAATTTATACCTCGGCACAGACAGTAATTCTCTCAAGTGCCACAAGCGGCGCAGAAATTTACTATACTGCGGATGGCAGTGTACCTACCACAGCAAGTGCAATATATGTCAATCCGATAGCTGTTAATGCAAGCATGGTAATTAAAGCTGTTGCTGTTAAGGAGGGTATGGATAACAGCGAAGTTGCGACCTTTAGCTATACTATAAACGCAAGCTCCGGAGGTGGAAGTACTCCAGGCGGCCAAACCGGCGGAGGAAGTACTTCGGGCGGAAGTACTTCAGGCGGACAGACCGGTGGAGGAAGCACCGTTCAGGAGACAATTATTACAGTTACACCTGAGGGCAATGCAAGAATTGAAAATACTTCCAAAGTTATAAATGGTGCCGTGATGAACCAAATATCTGAGGGTGATTTGGACAAGGCTCTACAAAAGGCTGTTAAGGCCCCTGACGGTACAAAAACCGTAATTGTTGAAATGAAAAAGGAGCCGAATGCTTTAAAGTATGTACAAAAGCTGCCTGTAAGCAAGGTTACAGCTGCAAAGTCTGAAACCAATATAAAAATAATGACTCCTGTTGCTGAAGTGACTGTTCCGTCAAATATGATAAAGAAGGCGGATGCAAAAGATTCAAAGGTTGTAGAAATTATTTTTGAACCTGTAATCAATAGTCAACTGGATAAAAAAATACAAAATATCATAGGTAACAGGCCGGTAATAAACCTATATATGGCAATAGACGGCAAAAATATCGAATGGAACAATCCTCTGGCTCCTGTAAAGGTGTCTATGGAATATACACCAACTGCCAGGGAATTGGAAAATCCGGATAAAATAGTTGTTTATTACATTGACGGAAATAATAATATCATTACTGTTCCCAATGCAAGGTATGATGCCGGTACAGGCAAGATCACATTTACAACTACTCATTTCAGCAAATATGCAGTTGGATACTCTGATAAGAGCTTTAGCGATGTATCTCGCAATAAATGGTATAGTGCTGCTATTGCCGCTCTTGCTGCAAAAGGTATTGCAGAAGGAACATCAGAGGAAGAGTTTTCTCCGAATCTGGCAATATCAAGGGAAGAAAGCATCGCGTGGCTGGTAAGAGCTTTTGGACTGAACACTGAGGTAAACAGCAGCTTCGATGATACAAGCGATAGCAGGTATTTAGAAGAAATAAATATAGCAAAAGCCCTTGGAATAACCAATGGAGTGGGTGATAACAGGTTTGCGCCCGAGAAAAGCATTACCAGGCAGGATTTAATGAAAATGATTGTTAAGGCAATGGAGATTGCCAATAAAGGCATGGAAAGGGGAACAAAAGAAGATATCGGAAAGTTTAAGGATGCATCGGAAGTTTCGGGTTATGCGCTGGAAAGTATTGCTGCATTAGTCAGAAGTGGAATAATTGTTGGCTCGGGCAGTAATATCAATCCAAAACAAAACATTACCAGAGCTGAAACTGCAGCGATACTATATAAAATATACAACAAGTAATCATGTAACAGATAATAGCAGAATTATATGAAAGAAAGGCCCGATTCCAAACACCATGGAGTTGGGCCTTTCTTGCCTGTCTTTAAATAAAACATCATATTATATATCAAAAAAATATAAATTGTAAAATTAAGTAAAATATTATAAAATATGTGAAAGGTTGTCCATTTTTCATAGGTTCTATTTTTACGTTTCGATTTTCAAGTATTTAAGCCCTGTATGGAACTGCCAATCAGGGCAAAACAAAGGAAGGAATATAAAATGCGAAAAGTTTTAGAGAATATAAAGGTATTTGACGGTTTATATAAATTGACCGGAGAAAAGGGATATCCGTTTATTACTTGCGGTGAAATGATAAAATTAAGTATCATGCAATATTATGGGATCAATATTATGCCTCTGATGAGTGAAAGCAATTTCCTGTATAAGTTCCTTGAAGATTATGAAAAGGGGATTCTCTCTTTTGGTATCAGTACACCCAAACTATGTGATTCATTTAACCTGGAAAAATCGGTCGGAATAGGCTGCAACAGCTTTTCCCCAAAAGCTGATGATATGATGGGAGTATTGGCCGAGAGGATCAAAAATGATTATCCCGTTGATTTGGTAATAGATCTATATTACCAGAAAGGGCGGGATTTTTATTATCAAAATGAGCATGGCGGACATAGTTTGCTGGTTTACGGATTTGATGATGAAAAGAAGGAAATCTATGTCATTGATAATGTTAGGGGATATGATTACTATGTTCTTTCATATAAAGACGCAATGGAGTTATGTAAAAATATTTTCGATTTAGGAGATTATATAAAGCAATGGGGGTATATCAGAGCGTTTTGCAGAACGGATAATATTGATACATATAGCAGCAGTTTTACCTGTCATATAATTGACATGTTTAAAAATGGAATGCTTCAGCAAAAAGAAAGCAGACTGGAATCCATAGGATTAATTCAAAAATTGAGAGAAAGGTACGACGAATTTATGCTGCATAGGGAATTTACAACAAATATCAACAGTATATTATACAAAAAGTGGTCTGAAAACTGCCGGATGAAATTTTTATATAAATATATCGGATATTCCAATGAACAGCAGAAGTACCTGGATGAGGTTATTAACAAAGTGATACATACCTGGAAAGATATATATATATTGCTTAATTACAAGATAATAAGAAATAATGCCTTACATAATTATGAGGCGGAAAAGAATCTGCTGGATTCCATATTTGATTTGGAGTGTACATATACTACAAAATTGGTGGAATTTCTGTAATAATCGGGAGGTTCTGCTGCTAGGCACAATAAAAAGATGACAAGCTTGTTGACTAATCTTACAATAAATGGTATATTTAGTAGAATAATACAAATAAATTTAATGTTTTACATGAACCGCCGCATAATGAACAATTACAATTTTAACAAGGTGAGGGTGAAATGTTATGTACAAAAAATCCAGGTTCAATATTGAACTTCTGAAAGAAAAGGGATATACGGTATTATTTAATACATTTTCTAAAGAATACATCAAGATTAATTCCGACCGTGAAAAATTTGAAAATCTGTTTTTTGATACTTCAAATCCAGAGGTGCCGGAGGAACTGGCAAAAGGGCATTTTATTGTCGACAGCAGCTGCAATGAAGATTTATTGTGCGATGAACTATATTATAGAGAAACAATAGCCGATACATCTCTCTGGTATACCATCATACCCACAAGGAACTGCAACTTTAATTGTTTCTATTGCTGCCAGCCGCATGTAAAGCAAACAATGAGTGATGAAACCATTGACCTTATAACCAGATCGCTCAGGAAAAATTTAAAAAACTACAGTTCGTTCATTATAAGCTTTTTTGGCGGTGAGCCCCTGATAGAATACGGCAAAGTTATTAAAATACTTGATGACAGCATGGAGGTATGCAGGAAACTTTCAAGAAATTTTACCGCATACATGACCACAAACGGCTATAACTTATCGCCTGAAGTGTTTAAGGAATTGCTAAAGCGTCATGTAATCTATTATCATATCACTTTGGACGGTCCGCCGTCTGTTCACGACACCCATAGGCCGCTGGCGTCAGGTAACCCCTCCTTTCAAAAAATCATAGACAATCTGACAGGCATCAGGGAAAGTGTCAGGTCCAATACCTTTCATATTACATTAAGAACAAATATTACCAGGTCAATATATGAAAATATCGATGAGTTCGTTGATATTCTGGCAAGGAATTTTTCAAATGACAGCAGATTTAATATCTATTGGCGCTGGGTTGAGGATTTTGGCGGTGAAAGGATCAATGAGCACAGGGATGAATTTGTTACCATGGACAAGGTATTCAAGGCCATGGATAAAATTCATAACGCCGGCTTAAGCTTGTATAACGATGTTATATACAACGCCAAAAAGGGTGCACTGGTTTGTGAAGCATCCAAACAGAATTATTATGTTATTGATTATGACGGAACTCTTTTAAAATGCACCCACTGGGACAAGCCGGAGGTTGCTACGGTAGGAAGCATTAAGCCTAACGGGGACTTTTTACTGAACAGGGAAAGAGAAGCCTTCTACACGTTAAAAGTGCCGAAGGAGAAGTGCAGAAAATGCTATTTTGAGCCATTATGCCACGGCAAATCGTGTTCCATAAGAAATATTATAAATCCAAATGGCTGCTACAAAATAAGGGAATTTTTCAGGCATTCACTGAAACTGGCGGCAGAACGGGACATTAATTCCATAAAGGAGGTGAACTTATGAGTAATTATGAGATAATAACGCAAGTATTGGATGAACAGGGAGTTTTTTACCGGAATGATGTTATAGATAACGAGCTCATCAGTTCAATTCAATATGTAACAGTTATAATAGAGCTGGAGAACAGATTTCAAATTTCCTTTCCTGAAAAATATCTGAACGGGTCTTTATTAACCGCCATCAGCGAACTGGACAAAATAATAACTGAGATTAAGGAAAATATATACTCTTGTTAATATCGAGTGTAACCGGGGGCTGTATTAACAATTGATACATATATTGAAATATATTGAGGCCGATATGCAAAGGAGGTGGAAAGCATGAAAAAACTCAGCAAGAAGAATTTTGCAGTTGAAAGCAAGAACATAGTTTTATACTGTGGTGAAAATGGTATCTGCTTCTAATAAAGTTTAATATATTTGTGGATAGCACTCATTAGTCCCCGGCTATTCCACAGAAATATTGCAAGGGGAAAATATGAGAGAGTACGGTAGTATGCATATAAACAGCAGCACGGTGCATGATGCGCCATGGTGGAATAATAGAGGAAACGGTATCAGGGTTGCAGTGATTGACAGTGGTTTAGACCTTAATAACAAAATATTCTTTAATAAAAAGATTACCGGAGCTGCCGTTAAATTCAGTCAGGAAGGTTCTGAAGTGGCTGCAGGTGATTTTCAGGATGAAATCGGACATGGAACTGCCGTAGCATCAATCCTGCTGGGCTATGTCCCGGGGATCGAGCTTTTTATACTTAAAATAACGGAAGGGACAAGCTTCACCACACAGCAGTCCAACCTGACTATGGCTCTGAAATACCTTATTGATATTGAAGCTAAGCCCGACGTCATACATATCAGCAACGGAATGCTTTTGTGCGATAATAAGAAAGAACTTGAGGAACTGATAGATCGGCTGGCGTCTGAAGGTATAATCATAGTTTCAGCTTTTGATAATATGGGAGGCTTATCGTATCCTGCTTCCTTTAAAAATGTTATTGGGATAGACACAGTCAGTGAATATAATAAGGATATTCAATATGATTTTATAGAGAACAGTGACATTAATATCAGGGGTTGCCTGAAAAAGTCCAAATTACCGTGGATAGGCATTGAGTATATGATAGCTGAAGGCGCCAGCTTCACTGCCCCCATATTCACAGCCTTTGCCGTCAGGATTTTGGAACAGAAAAAGACGGATAACACTGGAATACTAAAGGTACTAAAAGAATATGCCGCAAGAATAATAAGAATCGAGAACAGGAAAAAAACCTGCAGACCCCCGAAGGAATTTATAAAAAAAGCCGCTGTCTTTCCAATCAACAAGGAAATTCACGGACTTCTTGAATACAGAGAAATGCTGGACTTTGAAATTACAGGGCTGTATGATACAAAGTACACCAGAAATAATACCGGAAAGTTTCTGGAACGGATCAGCCGTACCGGAATAAGTCCGGGGTTTATTCATGAAATCAGTGACGGAGAGGTATTTGATACCTTTATTCTGGGGCATGTCAAAGAACTTGAAAAACTGGAAGGAAAGCCTTATACAAACGAAATCATAGATTTTTGCATAAAAAATAAAAAAAACCTTGTAACACTGGATTTTTTTCCCCATTATGCAGAAATCGAGAAAACATTCAGGGAGAGCAACCTGGAATATTGGCATCCCTATAAAATATTGTTTGACTCTGCCGACAGTAATTCCGGCAAGCTGAATATTTCTTCCACGCCTACGGTAGGGGTATTCGGAACAAGTTCCAAACAGGGAAAGTTCAGTCTGCAGCTAAAGCTTCGAAAACAATTGACCGAAAAGGGCTATAAGGTAGGACAAATCGGTACCGAACCGCAATCTGAATTATTCGGGTTTGATGCATCTGTTCCTGTGGGACTGCATTCACCGGTTGAACTGGACGCATATAGTGCTGTCTGTTTATTTAACAGGGTTATTAAGGATGTGGATGCGAAGGGGTATGACATAATTATCATAGGGGGGCAGTCCGGCATAATTCCGTATGACTTCCGCAATATAAAATATTACACCCTGTATCAGAATGAAATATTGCTTTCAAATGCTTTTGATGCAGTTATATTATGTATAAATGCGGATGATGATATTGATTTTGTTAAAAGAGCAATAAACTATATCGAAGCCGTTAATAAAACCTGTGTATGTCTGCTGGCAGTGTTCCCGGCGCGAAAGACCGTGTCCTTTCTCACAAACGACTTTGTATATACTTCTATAGATTCGGCCGAACTGCTGAATATAACATCCGGATTTGAACATAAGCTCAATAGGAAATGCTGTTCATTAAATGATGAATTTATTGCGGATTACATCATAAATTATCTTTCCGACGGAATGGAGGGTCAATGATATGAAAATATTAGCGGCTTTTTACATAGACGATATGGAAGATATGAAGGATAATGTTGGCTTCAACTACGTAATTGCGGCATTAAGGCAGGCAGGGCATGATGTTGAGGCAATTCATGACAGATTTATGAATTTTGATATGCAGAAAATTATTGAACTCAATCCGCAGGTTGCCATGTTCAGCCTGTATGATTGGTATCTGGCAAAAACACTTAAGCTTATCCGGAAAATAAAAGAGCACCTCACTGAAATTACCATTATAGTTGGCGGTCCATCGGTGCACTTTTCTGCCGAAAAGCTGCTGCAGGAATGCTGGTACATAGATTATGCGGTATACGGGGAAGGCGAGGAAACCGTTGTTGAACTCCTTAAAAGTGGAAGCGGCAGCAAGGATATTGCCAATCTTGTATACAGGGAAAACGACAGAATTATTAAGACTGAAAGGAAATTTATTGAGAACCTCGATACCCTGCCCATACCCTTATCCAGTATTCCACAGCAATATTCCAATTACCTGTATGTGGGAGGGGACAGGGGCTGTACGGGAAACTGCTCGTTTTGTACAACAAGGGCAATGTGGAATAGATGGCGTCCCAAAAGCAATGAAAGCATTGCAGATGATCTGGAATTCAAAGTAAATAAGTACAATAAAAGAAATGTTTTCTTTACTATAAATTCTCTGGATAATCCCAACTTAAAAATTGATAAGCTGAAAGACCTGTGCCGTTTGATTATTGAAAGAAAAATCGACGTTTCATTCCTCGTGCCCTTAAGAGCCGAAGCCTATAAAAATATTGATGACAATGATATCGAACTGTTGAAAAGAGCGGGTCTTTACGGCCTTTTCATCGGTGTTGAAGCTGGAAATGCTTTTGATCTTAAACTGTATAATAAAAGCTGTAAGCTTATTGACTGCTATAATGCCGTTGGATTTTACAAAAAAAACAACCTGTACATAGAGGTGGGGTATATTACAGCCAACCCCTACAGTACCCTGGACAGATTGCGTGAGAATGCAAAATGGCTGTACCAAAACAAGCTGTCTTACTACCAAAAGTGGCTGTACAGCTACTACATGCCATTCAGAGGCTGTGCCCTGTTTGATAAAATTCAGCAGGATGGCTTTCTGGTGGACAGGGGTTTTGAATTCAATCTTGAGTGCAAATATAAAAATATTGAAATCGAGCGCCTTGTGACATCAACAAATAGCTTCATCAGGAGCAATGAAGCCTCCAATTTTAGAAAAACAAATATATTTATGGAAATAGACAAGTTGTTTTCAAAACTCGCCAATATAGAATTCAAGGATGAGAGATATGGTCCCCTGAGCCATGCAATACTTGAAATGAAACCGGATATCGATGCGGCATTGGACGATATGAGCGGATACAATTACAGGGTATACCTGGAATTACTGCAATGCGTGGGAGATAGGGGCAGCGACAGGCAAATATTTACCATAATGGACAGCAGCTACAATAATTCCAATTTTGAAAAGAAGCTGCAAAATGCCGGAATGTTATCAAGGAAACTGATGCTTAAAGCACTTTCCTTTGATTACAGGTTATTATCCTTTATACGGTAGGAGAAACAAATTTCATATCTGTTTTGTGGCCGCTATGCGGCTCAAAGCCATAATATGGCTTGGGAGGTTAATGTGATATTTGAACCGGGCTTGAAAAATACGTTTAAATTTTTTACAAAGCATTCATTTCCGGCATGTGCAGGGCTGGCTCTGGTCACTCTGGCCGGCGGTGTCCTGCTTCCCCTGGAGATCCGGTTCAGAGGAAGCCTGATAGACAGTATTCTGAATGCAAAATCCTCTGGCAATACAATATTATGGTTGATACTGTTCTTTGCAGGTCTGGCAATATATAATAATTTTTCCGGTGTGATTCAGGAGTTCCTGAAATTAAAAATGAAATACAGCGCAGCCCAAAATATAATACCTGAAATAAACAAACACAGGTCCTGTCTGGAATATCAATATTATGAAAACAGTGAGACATATAACTTACTGCAAAGAGTGTATAGCGCCGATACCAAAAGTAAGCCTGATGAAATAATGGTTTCAACCTACTGGAATTTTTTCAGAATTGCCTCAATTGCGGTACAATCCATATGGACTCTTCAATTAGTCTCAAAAGCCGGATGGTATGTGGGCTTGATTATAGCCGTATTGTCGGTGATTTCCTGCATTGTTGCCATATACGGCGGCAGCAGGGTCTACGAGGCGAGACAGACCACTTCCCAAGCAGATAGAAGAGCAGGTTATTATGAGGAGATTTTGAGCAATAGGGAAAATGTTAATGAGAGAAAATTGTTTTCCTTCATAAATTTTGTATCCGAAAAGTGGAAGGAAAGTTTCAACAAATCTCTGAAAACCAACATTAACTCCAGTATTGCCTTTAGAATGAAAAATCTTGTAACACAGTTTTCCGGCTTGTTCTTTTCAATCATGATTATTTGTCTGTCATTAAAACCGCTGGCGGAAGGCAGAATTACAATAGGCTTTTTTATATCTGTCTTTTTGGGCATGGCAGCGCTTTCAAATTCTCTGAATGTGTTGCTGCCGGCTCTTATAGGCGAGCTTGCCAATAATACCAGGTATTTTAAGGACTACCGTGAATTTTTAAAACTGGATACCATTCCGGACATGCAAATTCCTTACTCAGCAGGAAGTAATACTGAAATGAAGGTTGAGCCCGTCCGCAGTATAGAATTCAAAGATGTAAGCTTCATTTACCCGGGAACCGGCATATATGTCTTGCGAAATCTATCCTTCAGGTTTGCCACAGACCGGCATTATGCAATTGTCGGGGTCAACGGGTCGGGCAAATCAACGCTGATAAAGCTCATGGCAGGTTTATACAGGCCCACTGAGGGAGATATATTGATTAACGGTAAATCCATCTGCCAATATTCACGATGCCAGCTGAATCACATGTTTTCTATCGTATTTCAGGACTTTGCAAGATATTATGTGACCTTGAGGGAAAATGTTTTAATGGGCAGAAATGAGGGACACATACCTGATGCTTTTATAGAAGAGACAGCGTTGAAATTGGGACTGGATACCGGGGCAGTGCCGTTAAATACCTGCCTGGGTAAAATATTTGACGGAGGGATGGATATATCAGGCGGCCAATGGCAGCTGTTGGCACTGACACGTGCATTTATTGCAGATGCACATACCCTTATACTGGATGAACCGACTGCCGCGCTGGATCCCGTGAATGAAACAAAGCTATACAACAGGTTTGTTCAGCTGGCAAAGGAAAAAATGATTATTCTGATTTCTCACAGGCTGGGTTCTACAAAACTTGCAGATGAAATACTGCTTATTGACAGCGGAAGGCTGGTTGAGAGGGGAACTCATGATGAGTTGATGAAAAAGGCGGGCTTATACAGCACTATGTTTAATAATCAAGCGGAGTGGTACTTATGACAAAAAAACAGTTGGCCAAATCAATACTTAAGACATTAATCCAGTGTATACGAACCATGAAAGTACAATTCATCCTTTTTTTGCTGGCGATATTATTGTTTGTTTTTGTAGCTCCGCTGCAGATGTATGCACAAAACTCTCTGTTTGACCAGATCTCCCTGATATTTTCACATGGGGATTATAAAAAGATATATATTTACATAGCGATATTCTGCCTGTCTCAAATCCTGATGTTTATAAATGAAGCAACTGTAAATCCGATTTTTGAATACACCTCAAAAAAATTTTCATTTGTTCTGAGGCAAAATATTACGGGAAAGTTAGACGAGATGCCGGTTGAATATTTTGAAGATCCAGCTTTTTATGACAATATGCAAAAAGCATCTCAAGGTGCCGAGAATGCCACGAGTGTGATGATGATGTCCTTCGGCATGTTTGCGAATACCCTCATACTGCTCTCTGTCATAGTTTATCTTTCATATTTGAATCCGCTGTTGTCAGTGGCAGTTTTTTTCTCACAAATACCGCAGATCATTAAAATGCTTTTTGATGCAAAGATAAATCAGAGGTTAAGGGAGAGTACAATAAACCTGCAGCGGAGATGCAATTATCTTGAGAAAACAATTACAGCCAGGGAGTATTACAAGGATACCCTGCTGACAGGGGCGGGTCTTTACTTTTTTAACAGGTGGAAAACCCTGTTTGAAAGCTTTACGGGAGAAAAATACCAAACAGAAAAAAAAATAAGACTTTATGATCTTATTGCTGCGGGTATGACTTTTTTGTGCAGCCTAGGAGCTTTTTTGATGTCGGTATATCTTTTTATGAATAATAAAATAACTGTAGGTGGTTTCAGTATTGCGATTACGTCAACAGCATTATTGCAATCACAGCTTGGTAATATTATAGGCATAATAAATATAGCAATAAAGAATTCGGTTCTAGCCGCAGATTATTATGCATTTATGGAAATGAAGGTTCAAGCAGCTGAAAAATCGGTAAAGGATTTGGGTTCGGAGCATAAAATTTATCTGGAGGATGTCTCCTTAAAATATCCAAATTCGGCATATAATGCTGTGAGGAACATAAATCTCGGTATAGCCCGGAATGAAAAAATTGCAGTTGTCGGTGCAAACGGGGCAGGTAAAACCACATTATCAAAAATAATTATGGGACTTTTAATGCCCACATCCGGCAGAATTTATTACAATAATAAAAATATAACACCTGATAACTGCAGGAACCTGTATAAAGACACCTCGGCTGTTTTTCAGAATTTCGGACGTTACAGCATGAGTATATACGATAATGTGGTTATCAGTGATGAAAAGAACAGGCACGATTGTTCGCGTTTTAAGGAAGCCGTGGATTTCAGCGGTTTTCCGGCGGACAGGTATATGCCGGATGCTCTGCTGGGAAGGGAATTCGGAGGGCTGGAGCTTTCGGGAGGGGAGTGGCAGAGATTGGCCATTGCCAGAGCATATTTTAAAAAACATGACGTAATAGTATTTGATGAACCTACGGCTGCCATTGACCCTGTAATGGAAAAAGAAATCCTTGATAAATTCATGCTTTTAGCCGAGAACAAAACCGTTGTTCTGATCACTCACAGGCTTGGGTCCGCACGTCTGGCAGACCGGATCCTGGTAATGGATGACGGCAGGATTATTGAAGAGGGTTCCCATGAACAGCTGCTTGCAATGGACGGAACATATGCTGCAATGTTCAGGGATCAGGCCCAGTGGTACCAAAGATAATACCTCCTGTCAATTTCCCGGCACGATGTACTTGAAGCAAGCCTGCAAATTTCAAGCAGGCTCTTCTAATCAGGCTTCTCATTGGTATATACGTTCTCGCGCACTATTGAGGCACAGTTCTTTAATGTTGTTACCGGTGAGGCAGCGGCTATTTATTCCGGAAACCGCCTGCACTTTTAAACTGGTGGCCTGTAACACCTAAAGGTCACATATTGCCGAAGGTTAAATTAGTCAGCTGATATTACTTGATTTATACTCCTTAGGGCTCATTCCCGTATACTTTGTAAAAACGTGGGTAAAATAGGCGGGATCTTCAATACCAACGGCACAGGCAACCTCAAACACTTTGTTGGCAGGGTCTCTTAACAGCTTTTTGGCATGGTCTATGCGGTATTTGTTGATGGCATCAACAATGGATTCTCCCGTTTCCTTTTTGTACAACCGGCTGAGATAGCTGCTATTGACGTGTATATGGTCTGCTATGGTCTGGAGGCTGATATTCTTGTGGAAATTATCCCGTATGTATTTTTGTGTTTCTTTTATAAGGTAACTGAATTTTTTTTCATTAGTTACTACAACCTTTGAAATGCTTTCTATAAGTTGCTTTAAAATGGTTACAAGGCTTTGTATGCTTCTGCTTGACTGTATCTGCTTGTATATTTCCGGTTCATTGTCGGCAAGCTCGGGTGCGAACAGCTTGAAACCTGCAAGCAGCCTGTAACAATAGGAGGCTATGAGCATACAGGCAACCTTGATATTTTCTATGGGCTCCTTGTTGCGTCTGTATTCCTCTAAAAGGCTTTCAAGGCTTATCAATGCTTCTGAGGGATTTTCCAGCTGGAGACTGTCCACAATCTTTTCGGCGAAATAATGAGGTTGTCCCGGTGAGGATGGAGCCGGTGTTGTGTTGGGCATAAAAACAGAAACGTGGTTATCATTATAAAAACCGCCGTTAAGTGCATCCTTCGCTTCCTGATAGGCAAGAGGAAGCGAAGGGATGTTTTGCTGCATCTGGCTTATTCCTATACTTATAGTAAAACGCATAAAACTATCGGCCATGGATAGAATTTCGTTACAGGTCATGAGCAGGGTTTGAGTACAGAGGGGAACATTGCGGCTTTTGAAGGAAATTATAGCTGCAAGTAAGGTTCTGTCCACTGCAACCGTATAGTGTGGATAGTTTTTAAAAGCCATGGAAAGAAGATTGCTAACCGATTGCATAAATTTATTATAATCCTCCGGGCTGATCAGAGTATTTTCATTTGAAATACTGTGGATGTCAAATAAAACAACAAAATAATTTTCAATTTTTATCTCAAGCTCGGTCAATTTGTTTTGAATAAGCGAGTGGTCCACAATGATTCCGTTAAACACATCCTTGAAAAATTTCTCACATATTTCCGATAGCCTTAGATTGGCTTTTTGTTCCATGAGCTTTAATTTTTCATCCTTGTCCTTTTCCTGCCTGATGAGAGTCTTTGCTTTATTAATGGCGTCAGGTATTTTCTCGGTAGGATTTGTTTTAATTATAAAATCTATTACATCATATTTTATGGCGGTCTGAGCATAGGAAAAGTCTGCAAAAGCCGTAAGAATAATAACTTTTACTGTGGGGTAATTCTCATGAATATATTTGGACAATTCAAGACCATCCATTCCGGGCATTTTAATATCGGTAAGTACAATATCCACAGAATTGGAACTGAGTTTTTCCTTGGCATCAATTCCGTTTTGAGCATCACAGACCACCTGGCAATCAAGAGCTTCCCAATTAACAAAGTATAGGAGACCTTGCTTGATCACCGGTTCATCATCAACTATCATGATTTTATACATTTTTTATTTCACTCCTGTCTGCGGGAATATGTACTGTTACCTTTGAGCCTTTGTTAATCCCGCTTTCAATCCTGATACCATATGCCTCTCCATACATAAGCTTGATTCTTTTGTGTGTATTGATAAGACCGATGCTGTTATGTCCCTTCTTGCGCTTGCTGACGGTTTCACTGTCATCCAGGTCAATATTTGCACTTTCAAAACCTGCACCGTCATCAGTGACCTCAATATATACGGATTCATTTTCCTTATAAATATTCAGTTCAACGGTGCCCTTCCCCATTTTTTCCTCCAGGCCGTGAACTACCGCATTTTCTACAAGAGGTTCAATACTTAGCTTGGGGATCAAAAGGTCTAAAATACTTTCGTCGGAAACATGAATGATATACTCAAGTTTGTCTTCAAACCTCATTTTCTGCAAATAAAGGTAAAACTCAATGAATTCCAGCTCCTGCCTTATATGAACCTTGGCCCGGCTGTTTGTATAAATACCTGCCTGCAGCAGTTCGGTGAGGGACGTTACCATCTTGTATATGGTATCATCCTTTGAAAGTCTGGCCTTGTATCCAATAGTAATAAGAGTATTGAAAAGAAAATGCGGATTCATTTGAGACTGAAGGAACTTGAATTCGGTCTCCTTTAAAAGCAGCTGCTTTTCGTATACCTGATTGATAAGGTACTTTATTTCACCGGTCATATTGTTAAAGGTATTGCTGAGCAGTTTTAGTTCACGGTCTTTGTAAGCGGGCATTTTAGTTTCATAATTTCCTACCTTGACTTTATTGATAACCGAAAGCAAGTCCCTGATAAATCGTGTAAACCTGAGTGAAAGCAGGATTCCTGCGAAAACGGATACAAAAATAATTACAACGGTAATTGCGATATAATTTCTCATACTGTCCGACAGCTTCGCCAGAACCTGGTTTTTTGGAATTCCTGCAATAAAATTAAGTCCGGTCTCACCAATTTTTCTATGAGCGACCAAATAGGTGATATTCCCCAAAGTGATCTCAGAAACGCCTGTGTCATTGTTCAGAGCTTGGATGGAGGGATCAACTGTGCCTCCGAGCAGGTTCCTGTCCGAGCTGGAGTAAATTGCACCCCGTTCATCGGTGATAAATACCATTGAGCCTTCAAATGACAAAAGTTGTGCATATTTTTTATACAGCTCGTTTTCCTCGGTTCCGAAAATCATAACCAGTCTTTGTTTCGGATTATTAATATTGGTAATAATTCTTGTAAAATAAATGGTTCTATCTTTTAAAGAGGGCGGAAGTATTGTCTTACCCCTGATTTTGCTGCCGCTGATTTTTTTATAGACATTAATATTGTTATTGTTTATCAGCTCAATATTCGGCCTGTATTTGAAAATAGAGCAATAAATATCTTCATTTAAAAACACATAGGCTGTGGAGATGAGATTCATATCCCAGGCATTGTTAAACATCAGGCTGTACCTGAGGTCTTCTTCAATAAGATTCTTGTTGATAAAAAGGCTGTAAAAATCCCCATCAAAAGATGTATCTCCGGAAGTCCAGGACCTTATGGTTTTATTAGAGAGAAAATGAAGCGAAGTTGTATCAATTATTTTAAAGGAATTTTCTATGTTTTCATTTGCCTGCTGTATCAACTGGCTTAGATTGTCATTGGCATTTTTAGTCAGCACCGAGGCCATGTTCCAATAAAAATAAAAACCGACAATAGACATGGGAACCAGAAGCAGAAGAACTATAGCCACTGTAATCTTATGCCTTATGGGCGCTTTTTGAATGTATTGTATTATCTGCAATTTATGTCCGGGTTTAAATAGTCTCTTGAGCTTGCTCATCAGAAATTTTTCAACTCCTTATTTATAGCGTGTGAATACACAATACATTATTATATATATATGAACAATATAATTCTACATAATTCTACAAAATACATTATAATCCTTCAATAATAAAATGTTGGTAAAATAAATTATACAATAGTAAAGATATCACAATTAAATTAAAATTCAGTAACATAATTATGCGAGTTCCACATAACCTAACAAATTCCTTTAAAAATTAATAATTGGTAAAAAAAACTGAAGAATACTCAAAATAATACAAGTTGAATTTATTGAACCCATCTGATGACTGAATATAGCAAAATATCACAAAAACATGTACTTAATTATCATTAACTATATACAAGATAGACAATATACTTAAGTGTAGCATTTCATAAAGAAATAAAAACTTTGAAAAGTTAAAACAGGGGGGAAAAATGTTAAAGAAAACTATTTTAAAAATTGTTTCGGCTGTATTGTGTGTTTGCATGTTACTTACAGCTGTACTTCAAAGCGGTGTAACATACGCTGCCGGAAGTGATGCAAGCCTTGTTATTGACGAAAGTCAAATATTCGGTCAGTATGAGCTTGATCTGACACAGGCTGGAGATATTGATTGGATGCATTTTAAAGATAACGGCTCAGGAGGGGTTATTGAGGTTACTAAAGCAACTACTCCAGGGGCTATATCATTTAATATACTTCCAAATTCAGTTCCCGAAGGCAAAATGAGTAATGGCGATCCAGACCGTGTAGCTAAAACATGGACAGATGGTATGACAGGCCATGAATCAGGTTCAAATGATACCGGGTTTGCTGTGCTATTACCACCAGCAGGTATGAGAGGTGAAGGTCCTTGTAGTTCTAACGTTGGCTGGAATTTTTCAGTGGCTCCGCAGCCTGTAGAGACTTCTGTAATATTCACTGTAGGCCTTTGGCAGGCAAATGCAGCTGTAAACTTTTACATTAATGGTATGCCGGCTGATACGAAAACTATAACTGCCGGTGGCAGTGCAAAAACATTTAAATACCAGGTGACGGTGCCGGCAAATAAGGCGCTGAGGGTAGAAGGTATACAAACAGATATTTTATCGAATGATGGGAATTCTTCAATCTCCAGCATAGCTGTAGGTACTGCAGGTACTGGAGGTACAAAAACCCTTAATATTTTACAAAATCAGGTGAGCGGTGAAGGTGAAATTAACCTTTCATCTGCTGGAAATGTTGACTGGCTGCATTTAAAAGGCGACAGTTCCGGAAATATCGTACATATTAAGAAAGCGACTTCTCCAGGTACAATTTCATTTGGTACTTTATCAAATACAAGTTCTGAGGGTAAAATAGATAATGGTGATGCAGACCATATGTCCTATAGCTGGAATGACGGTATGGCAGGTTATGAAACTGGCAGCAAGGATACCGGATTTGGTGTTTTCTTCCCAAAAACCGAGAGAGGTCCAGCTGCCTGGTTGAATAATGATGTAGGCTGTACTTTTACGGCAGCTCCACAGCCAAAGGAATCAACAGTAGTATTTAGCTTGGGACTTTGGCAGGCAAAAGTAGATGTAAAATTTTATGTAGATAGTGCACTGTATGATACCAAAACCATATCTGCAGGTGGCGGCGCTCAAGTATATAAATATGAAGTAATTGTACCTGCAAATACTGAACTGAAAGTTGAAGGAATACAAAAGGAGACTTTATCTCAGTGGGGTAATTTTTCACTTTCAGGTATAGCGGTCAGCAGCGAAATGGCTATTGATAAGACGGCTTTACAGACCTTATATGATGGAGTTAGGGATTTGGTTCAGGGTTCGTATACTGACGCAACTTGGGCAGTTTTTGATAGTGCAAGAATTGCTGCAAAAGCTGTTCTGGACGATCCGACCCCGACACAGTCTGCCATTGACAGTGCTAAAACTGCATTAGTACAGGCAAAGGCTGCCCTTGAGTACAATACAAATGAACTGGGCATTACACAAAGCCAAATGAGTGGAGTGTATGCCATTGATTTGACTACAGTGGGAAATGTTGACTGGCTGCATTTGAAAGGAGACGGCTCAAACGGAATTATTCAGATTAAAAAGAACACTCAAAATGCCATTTCATTCAGTGCACTTGCCAATACTGTTCCAGAGGGAAAAGAGGTTAATGGTGATGCAAACCGTGCATCTGCGTCATGGACTGATGGAATGACAGGCTATGAATCATTAGCCAATGATACCGGCTTCGGTGTTTTCCTGCCTCTGGCGGATGATAGAAATGCCGGCGCCTGCAGAGAAAATGTAGGCTGGAACTTTACTGTAGCAGCACAACCTACTCCAACAACCGTAATATTCAGTACGGGTATTTGGCAGGCAAAAACAGATGTAAACTTCTATCTGGATGGTAACTATGCTGCTGCCAAACATATGGAGGCAGGCGGAACTGCTCAGGTATTCAAATATCAGGTTGTTGTGCCGGCAAATAAGGTGCTTAAGGTTGAAGGTGTGCAAAAATATAAAAATGCACGTGATGGTAACTCCTCACTATCAAATATAGCAGTAAGCAGTAAAGAAATTGCTGATAAGACAGCTTTACAAGCTGTTTATAATGAATTTAGCGGAATAACTAAAAGCTATTTTACAGATGATTCATGGAATAAATTTAATAATGCAAAAATTGCTGCACAAGTTATCCTTGAAAAAGTTGATGCCACACAGGCCGATGCTGATAATGCAAAAGCAGCACTTATTCAAGCCCAGAATGAGCTTGTAAAAAAAGTCACTAATGTGATGATAGACTATACAAGCGATCAAAGAGTACTAAGTTATGCCCTGGGCCATCTCGTTGATCAACAGGACAGATACCAGACCTTTACATCAAGTGAAGCTTTCAGAATGGAATATGTTCAGCTTGGATTGACCAAGGCATCCGATGACGGAAGTGATTTGGTGGTAAAGCTGTATGAAACAGACAGCAGTGGGCTCCCCGCCGGACCTGTACTTGTGCAGACTACTGTCAGCAAAAAAGATGTTATAAGTGGTGGATTAACCACAGCCAAGCTTGAATATGACATAAGTGCAAATAAAAGATATGCCATTGATGTAACTCAAACTGATCTTCAGGACGGCATTTATTGCTGGACAGTTATGCCTAAAAATTATTATACAAAGAATGAATATTACGGTAAGACTAATTCAGGAAACTTTGTAGCTGAAGCATGGCTTGGAACAGGTTTTATGAAAATAATAAAAAAAGTAAGTGTGGATAGAAGTGCACTGGAAGCTTTGGTATCGGAGATAAGCAACTGTAATGAAAAAATTTATACCGTTGAGTCTTGGTTGGCTGTAACAGATGCTTCAGAATCTGCAAGAACTTGCCTGAATAACTTCGATGCTACTCAGCAGGAAATTGATGCTGAAACAGGAAAGCTTCAAATCGCAAAAGATAAATTAGTTATAAATATAAACATATCGGATTTTAATGCTTTAATCTCAGATTTTGATAATGTTGCAGTTACGGGCTATACCAGTGCTTCTGTAGCAGTATTAACTGGTGCAATTGCAAATGCAAAACAGTTGAGCAGCAATGCTTCCGATGATGAAAAGCTGCAGGCTTACTCTGCTGTTCTGAATGCTATTGCAAAGCTTGAGGTTTCAGGAGAATACTCATCAAAAACAGATCCTGGGCTAACCGGTTCTTTTGGTTTTGAAAGTGATATGAATGCTCCGATTGCGTTTATTGATGGCTCCTTTAAAGTCGTAAGCAGAGGAAATCTGATGATCAGATTTGGCGTCACAGGTCTTAAAGCAAAAGGTGTTTCAATAGATTGGTACAATAGGGACGGATATTTGCCCTGCTATGTAAGTGAGTATACAGTAGATAATGTAGATTACAAAATAGAAGAGTTTGCCAATAAACATATCATTGATGGCAATCCTGTGGAAGTTGCATATGCAAAAATGACTGCAACAAACAATTCGGGAGAAAAGAGATTGCTTCCAGTTGTGTCAAAGGAATTATTGCCTTTGAATGAAGCAGCTGAATCCTCTTTTGTTATTAATGACGGAGAAACAGTTGTAAGAGAATACGCAATTAAAGCTGATAGATTTGAAAATGAGGGACATACAGGAAATCAGCATGAAGTAATTCCTAAAGTAGAATTCCCTACTGACCAAAAGATTGTTGAAGCCGCAAGGCTTGTCACCGATACTGGTAAAAACAGTATCTTTGAAAATAACTATGCTGACATGAAGAATTACTGGGATACCAGACTTGCAGGAATAATAGATATAAAGCTGCCCAACAGCAAGGATGCAAACAATAGAGACAGCCTGGTTAACGCTTATAAGGCAGGATATATCTATACCCTTATAATTAAGGACAACACGTTTTTACATATTGGTGAAAATGGCTATGACAGACTATTTTCACATGATACAATCGGAGTTTTGCAAACGCTTATTACAGCAGGAGATTTCAAGGACGCAAAAAATTATCTTGAAAGTGTTCCGATGACCGGAGGTATTAACATTGAAAATGGTAAGGTAGATCCTGATTTATACTGGGATGCAAACTGGAAGTTGCCATGGGCATACTCAGTATATTTAAGCAAAACGGGAGATTTGGATTATATAAAAACAAAATTTGAAGGTGTAATCAAAAAAATGGCTCATTCTATTCATGATGACCGTACAGGCTCAAACCATACCGGAATTATGAAAAGCACATTGGCCATTGATTCCTACGGACAGTGGACAGTTGATGACCAGGCTGCTCTTATGGGGCTTACAGCATATAAATATATCTGTAATGAACTGGCTATAAAGGAAACTGACCAGAGCAAAAAAGATTACTATTTAGCAGAAGTTCAGTGGGCAAATGCAGAATACGACAGTTTGTTAAAAGTCGTAACTGAGACACTTGAAAATACAATTAGCAGCAATAACTTGAACTATATTCCGGCTTCAATAGTTGAGCCCAACACTAAAAACAGGTGTAATGATATCAGAGATGCAAACTGGGCATCAATGTTGTTGTTTGGATCATATCCCTGGGATGGGCATTTGTACGGTGCAGATCAAACTAATGCAGGAGCCAATATAGATATGATTGACCAGACTTATGCATATGGAATTGAAAGACGTAAAAACCTGCCGGAAGCTTCACCTTATAATTTTGGAGGTTATCCTCATGGTTTCTATTCAAGTGCCTATAATGCAGGCTACGGTATCGCTGCACTTCGCGGTGAAGCTTATAGAGATATGGGAATAAAGGCTTATGAATTCCAGATAAACAGTGCTATGAGTTCACCGTTCGGCTGGTGGGAAGGTGCTGGACCAACAGATTTTTCTGATTTGAGACCTGACCCAGCTAGTCCGCTTTGGAGCCGCGATAATGTTTTAGGCGGAGGTGGTTCCTGTCAGCACATGTGGGGACAGGCTACAGCATCCAAAGTCTTGTATGATGCACTTGTAGCAGAAAGAGTTTTCAATGATAACAAAAATGTAGAAATAATTATCGGTCGCGGTGTTCCTAAAGAATGGGTTACAAATGCCACCACGGGAAATAACATAGTCGCTGCAGTAGAAAATTATCCGGTGCTTCAAGGAGCTAGAGCGGGATATACAATTGAAAGAAACGGCAGCAAGCTGAAAATAACTTTGAACTGCGATAAGGAAAATGCGAAAGTTGATGCAAACACTGTAGAGCAGTGGAGTATTCAGCTTCCATCTATGGTAAACAATATTTCAGCGGTTTCTGCTGGAGTAGTGGACAATGCTAATGGTATTGTTACAGTACCATTAGAAACAAAGGAAGTTACAATTGTTCTGACAGATTTATTAGGAAGCTCTGTGTCAATAGTTCCAACAGCATTGCCAAACGGTAAGGTTGGGGCAGCATACTCAAGTGCATTATCTGCAGCAGGTGGAACATTGCCTTACACTTGGAGTGCTGAAGGACTTCCAACAGGATTGTCAATCACAAATACGGGAGTGATAGAAGGTACTCCTGCTATAACAGGTACTTTTAATGTAAACCTAAAGGTTCAGGACAGCAGTAGTCCTGTATTAAGTGTAAGTAAAACCTTAAATATTACTATAGCTCCTGCCGACCAGCCGGGAGGCAATAATGGAAACAACGGGGGTAACAGCAGCGGAGGCAGTTCGGGAAACAATAGCGGAAATACAGCTTCGGGAAGTACCGGGCAGACCGTGAATCCGGTTAATTCAACCAGAAGCGGTGATGATACTATACTAACCGTTTCAATAAAAGCCAACAATGTATCTGGTGAAGCTGTAGCTAATGTTGATAAAGCTACTATAGCTAACCTTGTAGAAAAAGCTAAGGAAGCTGAAAAGAATGGGCAGAATGCCATTGTTGAAATTAAACTTGATTCTGCGAAAGATACAAAGTCTGTTGAAATAGGGCTTCCTGCAGATGCGCTTAAAGAAATAGCCGGAACTGTTGGAACTGAGATTAAGGTTAGTACAGGAATCGGAAGTGTTATTCTGGATGCGAAAGCAATAGATTCGATATGTGCTTCTGCTGCATCCGGAAATGTAAGCATTATTATAAATAAGGCAGATACCTCTTCATTATCGGAAGAAGTAAAGGCTAAAGTTGGTGACCGTCCGGTTTATGGTTTCTCAGTCCAGGCTGGTGATAAAGTAATATCAGAGCTTGATGAAGGAACTGCAGTGGTAAGTATACCATATACTCCAAAATCAAATGAGAAGGAGAACTCCATCATAATCTACGAAATAGATAAGGATGGAAACACAAAAGTTGTCAGGAGTAAATATAATCCTGCAACAGGCACTGTTGATTTTGTAACCAATGATAGTGCACAGTATGCAGTAGGTTATAATGAGGTTAAATTCAAAGATGTTACATTCAAGGACTGGTTTGACAAGGCAGTTGGATTCATGTCGGCAAGAGGTATAGTAAATGGTGTTGGTGACGGTAATTTTGCTCCTCAGAATAAAGTTACAAGAGCTGACTTCCTCGTAATGGTTATGAACGCTTACGGCATTGAGGTTGATAAGGCAGTAACCGACAACTTTGCAGATGCAGGCAACAAGTACTATACTGCTTACCTGGGTACTGCAAAACGTCTGGGATTGGTTTCAGGAACCGGAGATAACAAATTTACGCCTAACGATACTATAAGCAGACAAGACATGCTTGTTATACTCTACCGTGCGTTAAATACACTTGGTGAATTACCAACTGCAAAAACCGGAGATTTTGAAAGCTTTAGCGATACAAAGGATATATCCGGTTATGCAAAAGACACAATGAAGTTATTTGTTGAGGCAGGTATTGTTGGGGGAGACAACAAAAAATTGAACCCTAAAGACTATACATCGAGGGCTGAGGCTGTACAGGTGCTGTATAACCTGCTGTCCAGATAGACAATGCAACTAAAAAGTGTACCTTGAATTATAGTATACGAAATGTTTCTATTATTCCAGGGTACACTTTTTTTGCCGGATTATCAAAAAAGCGGGTAAAAAAAATCGTACAATAGTAAAGATATTACAATTAATCTAAAATTGACGGTAAATCTTCCGGAAGAGAGGAATTTAATTAGAAATATTACAAAAACAAGTATAAATAATAAATTAACTAATTTGGTTCGGCACTCTATAATGTAATCGTAGCGCTACTAATAAAGATTTAAAAATATATGAGGAGGAATTGTGATGAAAAGGTCGGTAAGTTTACTATTAGCTGCTTTAATGACTGCTTCGTTAGCTGCATGCGGTTCAAATACCCCTTCTGAGAGTACAACATCTGCAGCTGTATCAACCAGTGCACAAACCAGTGCACAAACCACCGCAGAGGCAAAAGGACCGGTTACAATAAAATATCCAACATTCAGGGTAGGTACCCATTCTTCTGCTGCATTCGAAAAGGATCAGATTACAAAATTTAATGAGAAATTCGGCAATGAAGTAAAAGTACAGGTGGAAGAAATACCAAGCGATACGGCATATAATGACAAGATGAAAATTTTAGCTGCGTCAGGAGATCTTCCGGACGTTGTTATGGGTAAAAACGGAATAAATGAAATATTGATCAAAGGCAATCTGGCAACACCTTTTAATGAATACCTGGATAAGGATTCAGAATGGAAAGCTGATATTGGCGATGAAGCACTTGCCGCTAATACACGTGATGGAAAGATATGGTCAATCAGTGATCAAAAACAGGTTATAGGTTATTTCTATAATAAGGAGATGTTCGAAAAGGCAGGTATAAAGCCTGCTGAAACCTGGGATGAGTTTTTGGCCAACTGTGACAAGTTAAAAACAGCAGGCTTTACTCCTCTGGCTTTGATGACAGGGGAAAATGCATGGACAACCAACCTTATGCTTTCCTCAATTGTAGGTACAAGCGGAGAGGCCGGAAATAAATATATGAACACTCTTCATCCTACAAGCTTTGAAACTCCTGAAGTTATCGAAGGTTTGAAGAAAATACAGATAATGCTGAAGAAGTACACTACAAAAGATGCAATAGGAGCTGTATATGCAAATGCAGCAAATAATTTCGAACAGAGCAAGGCTGCTATTATAGCAAACGGCCCATGGATGATCGGTGATTTCAGTGATAAGACCAAGTCTCCCGAAGGCTTCGACAAGAAGGTCGGCGTTGCTGCATATCCTGGAAGCGGAGCATTCTGTTCATATGAAGTAGGATATATGATTGGTTCGGATGATCAGGCAAAAAAAGATGCGGCAGCTAAGTTTATCAAGTTCAAAACCGGCGCTGAAGGTCAATCCATAGCACTGGAACTGGGTAACGTGTTACCTGTTTCAGATAAGGTACAGCCTTCGGAGGAATTCAAGCAGAAATACCCGTTATTTGTTGAGACAATTGATGTAGGAAACAGTGCAAAAGTAAAATACCAGTACTTTGATACTATTGTATTCCCAAATGTAACAGATACCTGGAAGAACTTATATCCTGAATTGGCTTTCGATAAGTTAACTGCTGAACAGTTTGCCAAGAAGCTTACTGAGGTAGCTTCAAAGAACAAATAACTTAAGTGAATGCTAAATATTTAATAGAAGTTGTGATGCATTCTCCTCGGAAGTTTCCGGGGAGAATTGCATTTAAGGAGATGATGAAATGGCGAAAAATAAAGGTTACATAGCTCTATTCCTGATTCCGACAATTATACTGTTTTTAGTAGTTTATGCAGTTTCAATTGTTATTCTTGCCGGTACTTCTTTTACAGAATGGACCACTGGAACAAAACCTGTTTTCATCGGCTTAAGCAATTATATAAAAATGTTTACCGATGACTCGGATTTTATCCAGAGTTTGATTAATACGGTTATATGGATTGCATTGCAGTCCACTGTTCATGTTTTTATTGGTGTATTGTTCGCCATTATTCTAAATATGAAGGAATTTTACTGGAAGTTTGCAAGAACAGTATTTATGATACCGAATATCATCTCGGGAGCTGCTGTGGGAATGCTGTTCCTGTGTTTATTAAACCCCGAGTTCGGTGCGCTGAACAGCATTATCAGGTTATTTGGATTTAAGGATTTTTCACAAAACTGGTTTATGGACTATAGAACTTCCTTCTTTTCGGTAACCATGACCTGGCTGCCCTATGCCGCGGTAGTTACCATTCTGGTTCTGGCTGAAATAGCAGCAATTCCCGAAGGACTTTTTGAATCGGCAAGGATTGACGGTGCCAATGAAATAAAAATAAACTGGTATATTGTACTGCCGCTGCTCAGGAACATTATCGGAACCTGTGTAATTCTGTCGGGTACAAGTATGCTGCAAAAGCTTGATATTATCATGATGACCACAGGCGGAGGACCTGGAAATCAGACAATGAACCTTCCAATGTATATATATAAGACAGCTTTAATGGACAATAATTTCGGATACTCAAATACTGTAGGTACATTTCTTGTTGTTTTTGGAATTGTATTAGTACTACTATACAGGAGAATCTTTAAAATAGGCAATTCTGATACATGAAAGGAGTGACTTGCTTGAAAGGAATGAAGTTTCTTTTATCAATATTAAAATACTTATTTGTTTTAACTATAATTGTTCTGTCGATCGGACCGTTTATATGGGTGTTTATATCATCGTTTAAAACTAATGCGGAAATCCTCAATTATTCAATTGGATGGCCGCAAAGCTTCAAATTTTCGAATTATCTGATGGCTTTTAAAATAGCGCCATTAACACAGTTTTATTTGAACAGCGTTATCGTAGGTATATTTGGTACTGTGTTGAATCTGATTATTCTGGGAATGTCGGCTTATGTAATTGCAAGATTTGACTTCAAAGGGAAAAAAGTGATAGTGGGTATCTGTTCATTATCTCTGTTGATACCCGGTGCTGCCATGCTGCAGCCGTTATACCTGACTGTCAATACATTGGGACTGTATGACAAACTGATCGGTTTGATTATTGTTTATGCTGGATTTGGGCTTCCCGCATCACTTTATATAATATCAAGCTATTTTCAGACAATACCAAAGGAAATGGAAGAATCGGCCAGCCTGGATGGGGCGGGCTTCATCAGGACATTTGTCTCAATCATTCTTCCCATTGCAAAGCCCGGGTTTGGAACGGCAGCCGTACTGCAGTTCCTGTTATGCTGGAATGAATTCCAGTTTGCAATTACTCTCACCACCGGGAACAAGAGCAGGACCCTTCCTCTGGCACTCTACTACTTTAAAAGCCAGTTTGCCAGCGACTATGGTGTAATGTTTGCAGCTACGGTTATTGTAATCATTCCAAGCATAATCGTTTATATTTTGCTTCAAAAGCAGGTTGTATCAGGGCTTGCGGCAGGCGCCGTAAAGGGCTGAAAAATTTCATTATTTGAAAAAGGATTGAATTTTAATGAATACAGGAAATCAATTGCTTGATATAGATGAATTATGGTGTATAAAAGAAGACAGCTTCAGCAGTGCAACCAGTAAGCACTATGAAGGACTTTTTACCCAGGGCAACGGTTATGTGCATGTCAGAGGGAGCTTTGAAGAAGGGCTTGAGGGGGCTGCTCAGGATGAAGAATATCTGCGCATGCCGGCCAATGTTACCCTTGAAAAGCCAAGACACCCCGAATCAAAATGGGGAACCTTCATACCCGGTATTGTTGGTAAGCATCCGCTGCTTAAAGAAGAAATAATTAATCTTCCTTATTTTCTAAGTATGAATTTGTTTGTCTCAGGTGAAAAGCTGGATATGAAACTCAGCGCCGTAAGGGAATATAAAAGATGGCTGGATTTGAGAAACGGCTGTCTTTACAGAACTTTCATTTGGGAAACAAAAGCCGGATTAAGGCTGAGGTTTACATATATACGTTTTATCAGTATGGCCCATAAGCATCTGTGCCTGCAGCAGCTTCATATTGAGGCACTCTCGGGACAGGGGGCCGTAGATATTCATAGCGGAATTGATGCCGGTGTAAGGACCAACGGTTACAATCATTTTCAAAAAGTATTGACCACCGGAACCGATGCGGGATGTATTTCGGCAGAAACTCTTACCGATGGCGGGGACAGGGTGTTAATGCTGTCAAATTTACAAGCGTCTGAGAATATCTTATGGGACAGTCAGCAGAATAGCAAAAGTGTTTTTTATTCAGCATCAAAACTTTTAAAAGCAGGAGAATGTCTGAAGGTTCAGAAAGCTACTTCATTTGTTACGGATAGAGACAATGAAGCAGGGAGTCTTTTGGAAAGGGGCCTGAAATATTTAAGGACTTTCAGTGATGATGGCTGGGATAAGCTATATGAAAATCATACAAAAGCCTGGACTGAAAAGTGGAAATACAGTGATATAAAAATTACCGGTGATTTTGAAGTGCAGCTGGCATTGCGTACATCAATATATCACCTTATCAGGGCCAACTGTGAAAATGACCCCAGGGTTGCCATATGTGCCAAGGGATATGCAGGCGAAGCGTATTTTGGACATTATTTCTGGGATACCGAAATAAACATGCTGCCGTTTTTTATACACACAAATCCAAAGGCTGCCAGGGACTTGATAATGTTCAGATACAACACGCTGGAGGGGGCCCGCAAAAATGCCGGGGATTACGGCTGCCGGGGGGCAAGATATGCCTGGGAGTCCTCGGTTTCGGGAGAGGAGCAATGCCCGTGCTGGCAATATGCAGATCATGAGATACATATTACCGCAGACATTGTATACGCATTGTGCCACTTCGTAAATGGCACGGGGGATCTGGAATTTATCTGGAATTATGGCATCGATATTATGGTTGAAACGGCGAGATACTGGGTTGACAGAGTGGATATAAATAAAAATGGTTATTTTGAGCTTTTAGGAGTTATGGGGCCTGATGAATACCTGCCCATGACCAGGAACAATGCATTTACCAACCGGATGGTGAAATTCAGCCTGGACAAGACGGTTGAATACCTGGAAACTGTCAGGAAGCTGGATGCAAATCGATACGGGGAGATTGAAAAAAGGCTTGCTTTTAAATCGGAGGAAATTGAATGCTTTAAAGAGGTTGCAGACAAGCTGATGCTCCCTTTTGATGAAAATACCGTGATTATACCACAGTCGGAAGATTTCGAAAAATATGCCGATTTGGATTTTGATGTTATCTGGAAGGACAGAAGCAAGCCCTTTGGACATTTCATATCCCAGGAGAAGAACTATCGTTCCAAGGCATTGAAGCAAGCCGATGTTATTCAGATGATGATGCTGTTTCCGGAAGATTTTACTCAGGAGCAGTTAAGTAAGTCTTATGACTATTATGAACCCATAACTACCCATGACTCATCACTTTCGGCAGCTGTCCATGGAATCACGGCTGCCTGGATGGGGAGGATGGAGGAAGCCGATAGATTTCTAAAAAAGGTTATGGAAATAGATATGTCCAGCAGTAAAAAAGGGGCTGCCGAAGGTATTCATATCGCCAACTGCGGAGGTTTGTGGCAGATGATTGTATACGGCTTTGCGGGTTTGAAGAGTGCCATGTGGGACGGTGAAATATGCCTGGAGCCGCATCTTCCCGAAAAATGGGAGGGGCTTGAGTTTACTCTGGCATGGCATGGAAAATGGTATAAGATTGCTATTACAAAAGAAAAGTATGAGATCTTTAAAATGCAGAATTAGCTCGAAAGGCTTTGCTATTGCGGCTCAAAGCCATAAATGGCCTGGCCGAGTTAACACTAAGAACTGGAGGCGGCAGCATGAACCCATTTAAAGCGGCTATTTTTGATTTGGACGGAGTGGTTGTGGATACAGCAAGATTTCATTTTCTTGCCTGGCGAAGACTGGCAATGGAATTGGGTTTTGAATTTACTGAAAAAGATAATGAGAGGCAGAAGGGCGTTAGCCGCATGGAATCTCTTGAGATACTCCTTGAAGCGGGAGGATTTACAAATTTATCTCCGGGGAAAAAAGAGGAACTTGCAACTAAAAAAAATGAATGGTATAAGGAATATCTTTATGAAATGACCCCGGCGGATATACTGCCCGGGGCAAAGGATTTCATGGAGTACCTGAGACGCAGGGGAATAAAGATTGCACTGGCATCGGCCAGCAGGAATGCCCCCATTATACTTGAAAAGCTTAACATAACAGAGCTTTTTGATGCTATTGTGGACGGGAACAGTGCTTCAAAGGCAAAACCGGATCCGGAAGTGTTTTTGAAGGCGGCAGAAAAGCTTGGAATTGCTCCGGCCGAATGCTTTGTATTTGAAGATGCACAGGCGGGAGTGGAAGGTGCAAAGCGGGCCGGTATGAGAGTTGTAGGAATAGGGAAAAGAGACATCCTGCAAAAAGCCGAAATCGTTGTGAGCGGATTCCCGGAAATAGAGCCGGTAATCCTGTTAAGCTGCATTGAACTGAAAGACACCTTTGCAGCAAGGTAATAACAGGCTAACCCGCCTGAGGTTTTGTGTCATGTCAGCAATGGAAAGATAAGGTATGAAAATGAGTAAGGAATTTTTTATGTGTTTTGAGGAATTGGCGGCAGATGCCAGGATAGAGCTGCCTTATGGCGGTTTTATAGAAAAGAGGATATTTAAAGACAGGTATGGCAGCATTATCAATATCCTGCTTATATCCAACGGATTATTGACTTTTACGGTTATTCCCGAAAGAGGTATGGATATGGGAGAAATCTTCCTGGGTGAGGAAAAAATCACCTGGGACAGGGGAGCGGAATATCTTCTTCATCCGGACAATGTGAACCTTCACGAAAATGGAGGCTGGGAAAAGGGTTTTTATGCCGCTGTTGCGGCCCTGGGACCAGAAGTTTTCGGTACTCCCGACGAGGTAAGGACGGTACACGGGACGGGCTCCTATTCAAAAGCAATATTGGAATCCATAAGGATTTCATGGGACGGGGAAGAGATTTGCCTGAAAGGTATTGTTCCCATAAAAGGTTACCGGGCCGAACCTGTCTATGAAAAAAATATCAAAATCTTCACAAGATACAACTCCTCCCTCTTGGTCCGAAAAGATTCAACAAGGAATTTAACCGGTGAAAGGCAGCCGCTGGATGACGGTTTTCATATCCAGCCGGCAGGAGGATTTGTTTCAAAAGGAGGAAGGTATATTCTGCCTGTTGCCGTGGATAAAATGCTGCTCCGGGATTCGGCGCCGAAAGAGGAAAATCCTCTTGAGATATACGGTTTCAGTTTGCCTCTTGATCCCATAAGGTGCTATCAGTACGTGCCTGAACCGGTAAAGTGCCTGGAAGAGGTCAAAGAACTCAAGGCTTACTCGAATTTAATAGAGGAAAGCAATAAAATTACGGCAGAAATGATAATAAATTCGGAAAGGGATAAAGCCGCATTTGTTATCAGACCCTTGGAAAGCTTCCCAAGGTCGCTGATTGCCAAAAGAGCGGATAAGACTCCCATGTACGCCCTGGAACCTTGCAGGACAAGGCCCAACTCCATAAAACAGAAAACCATTGACGGTGAACTGGCGTATCTGGAGCCTTGGGATCAAGCTGATTCGTGGATTATTGTCGGTGCAACCGCATGCGTTTCTTCGATTTTATTGCTGGAAAGCCTGATCCAGGCAGCAGGCAGATAGTGAATCCGAATAGAGCCGGTTGCCCGGAACACAATAAAAACAAGTAAAAATAACACAAGAAAAGTAAGAACATTCTGATTTTGTTATCTCAACATGAGTTATATAATTATGTTAACATCCAAAAAGTCTGAACAGGTACTTCTTAAAACTCACAATATAAAAAAAATTTAAAGAAGGAGAATAGTATGAGGAAGAAAAGTTTAGTTATGGTTTCATTGGCAATGATATTTTCATTATTGCTGACAAGCATTTCTTATGCTGAAGTGACTAACAATTATGTAAATCCACTTATGGGCGGCGCCGACCCCACAATAGCAAGGGCCGCAGATGGTTATTATTATGCTTGCTTTTCCGGCGATAATAATATCACATTAAAGAGAAGTGAAACAATTCTCGGAATATCAACCGCAAAAAGTAAATTAGTTTGGAAAAAACCTGCTGATTTTGGGTATGTGTGGGGTCCATACATCTACAGACTGGATGGAAAATGGTATATCTACTTCGCTTCAGGTCCGGAAAATGATTTTGGATATGGGCATCCCAGTTCCTATGTACTTGAAAACTCGAATCCCGATCCTTTTGAAGGAACCTGGGTACTCAAGGGAAAATCCTCCAATCAGGACGCAGACGGACAGTATACAGAGAAGGAGGGCTTGCTGAATACTGAAGGCTATGGCTTAGCTTGCGGAGTTGTAACAATTAAAGGACAAAGATACTTTACATATACAAAATACTACTATTTCCCTGACCCAAAAGACCCAACAAAAACGAAATTTGACGAGTGCCCAACCATTGTAAAAATGGAGAACCCTTGGACATTGACAGGCCCGGAATGTACATTGGCAAGGCCTCAGTTTGACTGGGAAAAGAAGAACGACAATATAAATGAGGGCGCTGCTGTAGTTGAAAAAGACGGTAAGATATACTTTGCCTATTCTGCAAGCAGTTTCATGA
>JAEVZU010000022.1 GCA_023392075.1 Bacillota bacterium
CAAGAACTTCGTCCACAGGGCAGGACTTTAAAGCAAAGCGAATCTCAACTCCAGGCAGCTCACTCAGCAGTGAGTCATACTGCATACGGATGCCTTCCAGGTCGAAGATGACACAGTTCGTTGCTGCCGCTGCCAGTGCAGCTCGCATTCTTCTATTCTCTATCATATTTCAGCATCCCCCCGGTTCAGTATGCGAGGGTTCTATCTCGACGCAGCTGCTGCACAGTCCGGTTTCCGACAGACAGGTGATCTTGCTTGCATTCATAAGTGAAGCCCATGCCTCCATGAGCACGCTAAAGTCGTTTATATCCTGCTCAGCCTCCAGGAGCAGCTGCTGCCGTTGTCCTGCTATCAGTTCTGCAAATACTGCATATCGCCCACCCAGCCTGTAATAGGCATCAGTGAGCACATTCAGCTTATGTTCATTCTCTCTTTTGTCGAGCTGCAAACTCTGCCGGACCATCTGGATGATCGGAGAAATCGATATTCGATGTCCCGGATGGAGCAGAGATTCGCCCGCTCTTGCCATGTTTTTATAGATATCATGGTAGTAGAGCATCGAAAGAAAGAACTTCGTCACTCTCATGTGATAAGCCATAAAACCGGCATCGGTCTTTCTCCCCCGGGTATAGAAATTCTCTATATGTCTGTTGTGGTACACACCCGGCAGACGGGCGCATTCCACGGCATGCATCAGGAAATAGTCGCTGCCGATTGTATCGGTAGCGGGAGGCAGCGGAACATCTTCATACACCTGATAAAAACTGATGTTGCACATGTCTACATCCATTGGATCCACGATGGAAAGGGTTGACCGGTCGTGAGTGAATTTGCCGGTACCGGCGCCCTTGAAGGAAATGTCGACGAGTTTGCGTCTCTCCTCCGGTGAGCAATGATTATCCGCCCAGAGGCCGACAATGTCATAATAGATCTCCCGGTCGAGCGTATAGATATCCCCGATATCCACCGACATTTCACCAATGAAAGAGCCGCCGACCATGGAAACGGGCTTACTCTCGTGTATGGGGTCAAGCACAACTTCAGAGACTGCTGCTTTCGCATCTCCGGCCTTTTTGCCAAGTGAAAGGAGTTCTTGATGAATCGGGAACACGGTTGTGCCGTTGACAACCTGATAGAGGCTGTCTGAGTCTCTGCGATGAATCGAATCACATCCCAGGCTGCTGCCGATCAGAAATGCGCGATTGGTGCAGGCACCATAAGAGACTCCATCAGGCAGCATAAGGTCCAGCATCCGATCCGGGCCGTTGATGCCTGCGCGGTCTATGATCTTTCGGAGATGGTGTTTCTGCGCTGCCGAGCTGAGATGCACGGGAAAGACGTTCTTGTATGGGACAAGGTCCCGGGTGGCCCGGAAGTTCCTGGAAAACTCCTCACCATCACATGTGTCCAAAATCAGGAGACATACTTCGACGCCGAAGTGACGAACCGCATATTCCGCTTCCTCCGCCAGCAAGGAGATAGCAGCAGTGCACTCCCGATTAGTAGGAAGTGCCAGGCACACTCTGCGAGTCATAAGCTGTACCCATGTGCTTGACGAGCTTCACTGAGGCTGCCCCGCGGCAGGCCATGTCCCGGCTCAGGTATATTTTTATCAGCATGGATAATGGCGCCGAGATTAATGAAAAGTATTTCTGACATAGCTAGACTCCTTCCTCTTTTTCGCCATCAAAAGCAGGCAAAACAATCGTGTTAATATCTAAATCCGGAAATTTACTTTACCCTTTATAAAAGCTATGCCGGGTTTAAGCCTTGTTGTATACTTTCCCTCGACCCAAGTGAGAAGCTCCTAAAAGGTCTTAATGATTTTTATCTTAAGAAAAGTATACTAGGGTTTGATTTTAAAACACAACTATCCACCTAGACATGCAAAATCTAACAACAAGCAAAAAATCGACATATTTATGGTCAAAAGTATAAATTTGTTAACCATAAATCGTAAATTGTAATTTTCTACAAATTATGTCAATCTTTTTAAGTGTTTTACTATTTTACTACTATTGTATAATTAATCCTGTTGCAAGTTAGCTTTTAATGTCACTTACCAGGAAGTTCGTTATATTAAATTCGATATAAAAAATCACTATTCTTATTTTGAATTAGCAATGAATTCGTAAACCTGAAATACCCAAATTACTACCGTTTTTGTGCTGTTTATGCACATATTTTATATTTTTCAAGCATTCCTGTAAGAATGAAATGGGCTTTGAGAAATAAAAAACCTCCTGTTATGATTAATGTGTGTTTGTAAACGCACAAAAATCATAAAATCCAGGAGGTAATCCGCAAATGAAGAACCGAAACGTATAAAAACTGGAAGCAATAACACCAAACACACCGATCGTTGGAGTGATATGGCAGAAGAAACACAGTGGGCAAGGTTCATTGATTATCGTGGTTTCAAATATTGAGATAGGAGGCTATTTATATGAAGAATGATCCTTTAGTACTTGAAGAAATTTTGTTGTCATGGAGAAGATGCGTAAAAAGAGGTTTGATTACAACTATCGGCACCCCAATGGTACATATTGGAAGAACTGCCCTCCAGCAAAGGTTACTATTAAAAAAAAACTGTTATTGCTGTACAATGACTCCATCAGTGAAGTAAGTAGTTATATTTCAGTACAATGTTTATATTTTTTATGTGACAGCGACGGAATCATACTGGCCGAAAACAATATAGCAGCCGGCGATACTCCATTCAAATCAAGCGTAACTCCCGGAGCGTCCCTTTTAGAAGAGAGTATTGGCACAAACTCGGTTTCTTTATGCATGACGTTGAACAGACCGGTTAATATTCTGCCCCAACATCATTATTGCGATCTTTTATCGGAATGTTATGAATATTGCATCCCTTTAGACTATAACAGCGAAACAATAGGCTATATTGCCGTAATCACAACAAATCAACCCATAGAGCCAGAATTGATTGCTATCACAAATCTTACCAATTATAAAATATGCAACGAATATCTCAAGTTCGAAAAGCAAAGTATTCTTGATAAAAATGCACCTGAAAGATTAAGCGATAAACAGATAGAGATTTTAAAACATATGGCTAAAGGCCTCACAGATTACGCTATTTCAAAGGAAATGAAATTAAGCATTAGTTCTGTCAAATACCATAAACACAACATATTTCAAAAGTATAATGCCACAACCGGTACACAAGCAATTGTCAAAGCGATTAAGTTTAGCAATCTGTCTTTAGATGACATTACATGAAAGTCGCTTCAATTATTTCACCTATGGCATCAGGGTTTGTTGTCCTGATGCCTTTGTTTTAATCAATATGAAATTCCCATTTTGGAGGCAATGTCTCGTCTATTGACTTTTCAAACTGTCTACTAAGCATCTAATCTTTATTCATAGCTTCCGAAGCAAAGACAATGAAATTCTGGTTTCAAGGTTCCTCATGAAATCGTCATTTCGATACCGATACAGGCACTGAAGAATTGGCGCCAACATGTTATCAGTTATATATCTTTATTAAATAAGCTCCCCTGGATCCGTACCAGAGGAGCTGTTTTATTATATTTACTAAAGAGCTGCTTTTATGCTTGGATAAATAAAGTAGCTATCTGCAATATCAAACAATTTATTATAATCGCCCTCTACCATTTGTTTGAACTTGGGCCAGTTAATATCCTTGGCATTCTCTTTACTAAGGCACACATTTACAACATCTTCATCGGATTCATTCCCTTTGGGATCTGTCATTTTGGTTGAAGTCCAGAACCAAATTTTATCTACTTTTGGATTTTTAAAAAGTAGCTCCATGCAGTTTACCGCATTATTTGCAGTTTTTCGGACGAGATCTTTCTCATCCCATGTCATACCTGGACTAAAATGAATATCTACAATTGTCTTTCCTTCTTCAGAGCTTACCTCAACGCTTTTAAATTTGTCGCTTTCGACGACTTGCTGAATAGCAGCTTTTGCGGTATCAGGTGTTACGTCCAACTTTGAAAAATCAATCTCAGGTTTTTTATCCGTTGTAGTAGCTATAGCCGTAGATTCTGCTGCAGCCGCTTGCGAGGAAGTATTAGCTGCTTCCTTTTTTGCGCTATCAGTCATGACTGAGTTCGATGCAGGGGTTGATCCTTTGTTTCCTTGATTCGCTGCACCGAATCCTAATACTACAACTATAATAACCCAAAACCACCACTTCTTATAAATAGGCTTTTTTATTTGTTCCATCAAGCACATCCCCCTTAAATTATTACCTACACTTTACCATTTAGACTACAAAATTTCAATATTTTTCTTGTTTGTTTTACATATTATGGTATACTATAACTATCCCAAAACAAAATAATCCTTCCTTGGTGTGTCTGCTTGATAGGAGGGGCAAAATGCGGAGCTGCGGCTGCCGCTTTTTTGTTATAATATTCTGTGATAGAATTAAATAAGAGGTGATATAAGTGGATCTCATGAGGAGCTTTGAAGTAGATGGAAATATTAAACCAAGCTTATTCAATTTACTAAACACTATAAAAGATAATAACAAATTTCTTCATCATAGTGAGCATTTACAAATGCATCCTATCCCTGTATTTAATAAAAGTATCTTGCGAATTACTACCTCAATTAACAGTCTAATAGACTACATCCCTTATCAAAAATACTCGACAAAAACTAGCTATGGCAATGATTTATTTATTAAAACTAAAGAAATTATTGAAAGTGTCATTGCATTTAAAGATGATACTTTTCAAATAATGAAATGCTTATATTCAAAAGATGCCTTTAGAGGAAAGAAGGAGCAAAAGTTTGCTGATAGATGGCTTGAATCTATAAATGAACCCGTCATAAAAGAATACAAAACTAATCTTAACTTTCTGTACAATCTTAATTATATTAACAATACAATTAAACACAATAATGGTAGGCTTACTTTTTTTCATATTAAAGCTATGAATTATTATAATATTATAGGGTTTTTCCTTGAAGGTGTAGATGAGAAAGGGGTGAAGAAACCAGATGAAAATATACATTTTAAGTATAAAGGTATGCAAACTGGATATAGTTATAATTATTTAATTCCTTTAGCATTAGTATATACCTATTTAGTTTCTCATTACGCATGTATTGCTATAAATAAAATACTCCAAGATACATATGGTGAAAGTATTGTCGTTGATAGAATCGAGGATCAAAGCGAAGATTTTATTAAGTTGATTAAAGCTATAAATAAATTTACAACCAATATATTATTACCTGACGAATACAAAAGAAACTTCCCATATATTTGGTGTGATGATAGTTCATTAAAATTAGAATATCCGGCATCTGATGTTTATATGAAAAATTTCCTGAAATATAGCAGTAATTATAAAGAAACCTTAATTACAAACGGTGATGGATATACAAATCAATATCAACTTCCTTATTGGTGAACAAAAAAGCCCTCCAAAGAGAGCTTTTTTACTAATAATTCTTTATAATAACCTCCCCATACCTCTTGTCCACATCCTTATACCTGGCTGTCAGGCTGTTGTTTCTCTCGACCGCTTCAATATGGAAATTCTCATAGCGGCCCCAAATATAATCACAATCATTATAAGATAATATAAACTTCCCTTTTACATCCTTCAGTACCTGGTAGAGCCGTTCATGATCCTCCTGGGAGAACTGAGCTTGGTAGTACTTTTCGGTACCGTAGTAAGGTGGATCCAGGTAAAAGAGTGCAGCCGGCCTGTCATAAACCTTAATCAATGATTCAAAGTCCTTGTTTTCCACGACCACCCGGGAGAGTCGCTCTTGGAGCCGGTTCAGATACTCAATTGCAACTGTGGTATCTTTCTTTATGCAACCGTATGTGCGTGAGTCGGATCCGTAAGACGTCTTAATCACCATAAAAAACCGTGCAGCCCGTTGTATGTCAGTCATACCTCTGGTATTGTATTGGGCCTTAAAGTCTTCAAACAACTCCCTGGAGTTAAGCATGAATGAGAGTTCCCGCTGCAGCTCCTGGCAATGATATTTGATACAACGGTATAAATTAACCAGATCACTGTTATAGTCATTATATACTTCCATATCCGCGTGCCGGTCACTGTGGAATAGTACCCACCCAGCTCCGCCAAACACCTCGATATACCTGTCAAAATTATCAGGAAACCTGCTTACTATTTCTTTCCGGAGAAGTTTCTTTCCCCCTATCCATCCGATAAAACTATTCATAAATATCCTCCAAATCAAATAAAAAACGGAGCAAAACTTTACTCCGCTCAAGTTATTGCTTTTTCTATTTAGCCGAAAATGTAGTCATAACTACCGCACTTCTGGAATTACCAGTTGATTATATTATACTACCGTCATATAATAAAAACGAACGCACGTTCTATAGTATTATAGTTTAATCTGATAACTGCTGCAATGGGTTTAGTAATTTTAAACCACTTTATACCAGTAAATTTATGAGGTGATAATTATGCCATTTGGTCATGAACGAAAGGAAATAGAAAAAAGAAAAGAAGCCAGCAGCTATGAAAGTAAGATCGAGTCTCAAAACTTTATAGAGGTCACAGCTTTAATGCGTAACGATGGCGTCATTATCCCCCTATCTTTTATATGGGAAGATAGGGAGATAAAAATAGAAAGGGTCTTAAACGTCCGGCCAGGATCATCCTTAAAGGACAAGGTTGCGGCAACACGATTTCTGTGTGTGGCTATGAACAGACGTTTTTACCTGTATTTCACTGGCAAGCAGTGGTATATAGATTAAAAAAGCCCCAAAGGGCCTTTTTACTTAATATTATTATGATTTAACATATTTCTTTAATTCAAGTACTTCCATTAGTCCTGGATGTAATCTAAATTTACCAGCTGCTTCGTCAAATTGTGCACGTGGGTCCTTATACTTATAAATATATTCAGATCCTCCATATCCTCTACCACCAGCCCTATAATATCCAATTACAGAGAATTCGAACAGTTGTTTTAATATTTCAATACCATTATTAATTTCAGGAAATGATACCTCTTTTGCTTTGTAAGCTTCTAAAAATTCATCTCTGCTAAACTGCAAAACTCCAATACTCTTAAATATTTCTAAATAGCTTTTATAATTTTCTAAATGTTTATGTATTTCGTCATCTAATTCCCTGAGAAAATAGTCACTATATTCAACTTTTGAACTATTAACATCAATATTATCTATCTTTTCTACCACCTCATTTTGTGCTCTCGTTTTATATTGTGTTAACACTTCATTGGTGAATTTTATTATATCCCTTGGCCTCAGATATGTACGATCAATAATATGCTGGTATTTTGTTTGATGCCCTGTCATTTCTTTTGTTTCATCAAACACATTCTCCCAAGAGATATATTCATCACTATTATTTCTAAGAACTTTATTAAAGCGTTTCTCCATAAGTGATTTTAATGTCTTATTTGTCCTAGGTGTATCCCATTCAATCATAGACAAAAAATTTTCAGTAATCTTATTTTTATCCTCAAAATGAAGTTCATCATATATATCATTACGTAAGAAAACGCAAATAAAAAGTTTTTTAGAAAGTTCTTTTGCTCTGATGTTTATATCTCTACATGCCAATAATAAACCTATTAATCGATTAGCGTAATCTGGATTTTCCGGATCAAAACCAAGATCAAGTTGATCAAAACATATATAATACCGATTTTCCGGACTTAGCGAATTAATAACTAGGTTCATTAGGTTTAAATTAACTTCTTGAACAATGGTTGGTAATTCCGATATAGGAATATTTTCAGGAGATATACCTACTTTTAGAAGAGATTTTAGGTCTATTTCAAATGTTGGTTTCAGCTTTAAAGTTTTTGTAGGAGTAAATATTTGAGTTACATCCGGATCTCTTGTTCCGTAGGTATCAATTACAAACTTCTCTATTTTTAACAAGCTTTCCATAGATGGCATATCGTATGGTAAAGACATATCTTGATTAAGAATTATCTTTGAAATTGTCAACAAAATTAAATACTTCCAACTATGAGTATACTTATCGAAATCAGGAATACCAATTCTTGCTTGCTTATCATGATAATGCCAAGGATAATCTGAAAAGGTATGGCCAAAACAAAAATACTTCGGTTCTTTAGTAGTAATTAGTTTTTTAAAGATGGCAGTTTTTCCGCTTCCCTTTCTTCCAACAATAAGATATTTTTTACAGTTTACTGCATTTATATATGCTTCATGATCTTCAAAACAATCAAAAAGTAATTCATCATTATCAGCGTCAATTGCTCCAAAATTTTCAATAGAATGGATTGCTCTCATAATTAACTCCTTAAAATAATAGTTATATTATACCAATTCTACATAAAATATTATTATCCTTTATAATTATATACGATATTTAAAAATTTTAAGAGGGCCCCCAGGGATTACTGAGGGCCATATTATTATTTACCTTCTGTTAATTTTTCTCCTGCAGCATCAACGGTACCCTTAAACAGTGCAATAGCCTTCTTCAAAAATCCAGGTACAGGCGCCCCCATTTTGCCGGCATTTTCAATTATGCTGCCGAGCTCGGTAAGTATGTACCATACTATTACTATTGGGCTTAAAATTACAGTGTAGGTAAACGGTAAAGACACGCTTGGTATATTGTTAACTACATTACCAATTACTGAATCAAGTATTACTGTAACTAAAACTGCTATGACGCTGCCGGTTTTATGCCATATACCTTCCCGAGCTACTTTACTTTCCCACTTACCGTTTTTCCATGCTGCCAAGGATCCTGTTCCCCAGTCCACAGTCATACAAGCTATAAAAGCTACGACCAACCATCCGAACCATCCCAGTGCCGCAGATACACCGGCCGCTATTGCCGTTACTGTTACCTTAAATGCATTAATATTCTCCATCTTATTTCCCTCCATAACTTTTTGCTATTTTTATAATCAAGGCTTTAAAAGCAGGATCGATGTCTTTCCTTTTCAGCCAGTATTGATATACCGTGTTCGCCTTCTCAGCAACAATCTCAAGAGCCTGTTCAAAGGTCATGGGACTTTCCATTGCCGCTTTAACCAGCGGTATGAAATTTTTATCTGCAGCTGTCCTGGTATTTCCTCCAAACCATTTCAGTCCCGGACACGACTTGTTTTGTACCCAGCAGTGATATATGAGTGTTGAAGTGGAAGGAAAGATATTGAACTTTTTACACAGAAGAGCATTAAGCAATATAACACTTTGCTTTTGTTCTTCTGTCATAACGTCTGAATCAAAGTTCCCGACGTTCTCAATAGTTATTGAGTCCTTGTTACCTGGACTCAGAAAGCCTCCACCGTCTTTTGTAAGCGCCCGTCCTGCACATATGGTTCCATCCGGGAAGGTACTGAAGTGCTGGGCTATTTCACTCATTTTCAGTGTTCCGACATGATAGTTTTCCATGCTCCTCATAAGCTGAAAATGGTTGTTTTTCACGTCCTTATATGCCGGACTTGCCGTATGGTGCTGCTGGATACTTTTAAAAGTCTTAGCCCCTTTCAGCCCTTCAATATAGCCCCTCAGTTCCTCACGGTTCATTAAAACGAACTTACCGTCTTGTTTCATTTGTCCCTCACCCTTTCATGATTTTTGTAATAAAAAAAGACTACCCATTTCTGAGTAATCCTTTTATTTGTGATATTTAATTATTTTAGAAGTAAAATTCGTTACTTCTAGTACCATATTATTGTAGAATCAGGGTCTTCCCAATTACCTTTGTCCAATCCAATTGAAATAAGAATGGAATCAATTTCTATTTTGCTATCAATATCCAGCTCCTTTAACTTCGGATATGAGTCTGCTAAAAACACTAAATTTCTGTATCTTTCATTCATAGATTCAAATAGTATTTCTTTACCTTCAGGAACATCACTTTTAATAATTTCTATAAGTTTACTCATGCGCTCTATCTTCATACTATTTTTGTCATTGCACATTGCCTCTAAAGATTTAATAGTACTGCTTAGATCAATATCTTCTACAACCTCGAAATAGGTTCTATAAAATTCCTTGGATAATGAATTATACTGTGATAATGAATTCTCGCTTGAATTACCAATAGTATTAATAGATAACATAAACGAAATAAAAATCATTAAAATAGATTTAAAACTCATATCAATCTGTCCCCTAATCTTAATATCAATAATTTTTATTTTACCATAATACTCCATTAATTAAAAGCAAGGCCGTGAAATCATATACATTTGAAAAGAGCATCTGGAGTCAACCAAATGCCCTATAATCAGACTTCCTTTATTCAGTATATTCCTTTACTTCAAAGTTTGATATTTTATCATAGGCTATGTAGTCTTTTCTGCTCAAAAAAGGCTTGATATTATTCTTCTTTGGTATCATGTAATAGGCTTTATCAGCACCGTTTGATCTGCCATCATACCAGGATAAGAAACTCTGAAGTTCAGATGCTGTTAAATCATATTCTTTGATTTCACCGGTTACCATTGTGATTTCAAGTATTGCATTGTTTCCCGATGGTTCCGGATCCGTAGGAGCAGCAGGTGTCGCTGAAGCTTCGTTGGAAGGATCACTTTCTACGTTATTAACTATAGCGGTGACAACATAATAGTATGTAATTCCATTTGTTACATTGTTGTCTGTATATGTAATCGCTGAGGTTGTTGTTATCGTTTCATATGGTCCGCCAGGAGTTTCAGAACGCTTAACAACGTAACTCGTTGCTCTTTCAACAGCATCCCAGGATAGGTCAATTTTTGAAATGCTTGGTGCTGCTGTAAGGTTTGTTGGAGAATAATAATCAATTAAGTATCCTGTTGAATCAATATCAATAGCATCAAAATAAAAATAATCAGTAGAAGTGATAGTAATATTGTGTACTTCTGGAGCCATATTGTTTTTTTCATATAACATTATTTTTTGTTCCAAGCTGCCACTTTTTGCTGAAAATCCTTCTACAATTCCGTCTATATTTATATTAATGCTTGAAGATCCATCACCGTGTTTAGCACCAATAAGTCTAATTTTAGTACCATAAAATTTAAAAGTTAAATTAGATGAAATTCCCCCATATTGTAATGTACCATTATAACCACCTGCCTTCACATTACTGTTCTTGTAATTTACCAACACAAAATATGGGTTACTATCATCAATCCTCTGCCAGCTAGCATCTTCTGCCATCGGTAACTGTTCTCCAACAGTTGCGGCAAAACTCATAGTACAAAATGCAGCTATAACAGTAATAAATACTAACATAAAACATAATAGCTTACTAAATCTTTTCATCAAATCAACCTCCAAATAATATTTTGCTAAATTATACCTCAATATCCATATAAGTATAAGACTGATATTTTATGTAGACTACTAGTATAATTAGAAGGTTATACAATAAAAGAGAACCTTTTACAGCCCTCTTTATTTTTGCCCTAACGGCTTACCATAGCCGTCAAGTCCTAAAATTTGCAACTTTGCCAATACTGCAGGTCGCAATTGCTCAGGAACCTTTTCGATGGTATAACCCGATATGTCAGTGTGAACTATTAATGTTACATATACGTCTACCATAAATTCCGTACCTCCTTTCAAGATAAATAAAACTACCCTAAAAGCAAATTTCAACTTCTGAATCACTCCGGATCCTCCCTACTCATAGTCAGTAACACCGGCTTCCATTAACATGCTCCTTACTTTTTCTTTTAAATCTTTTGGCACTGATTCTAACTTTAATTCCTTATATTTCACCAACGTAAAATAAACCTCGAGCATATTAACCCCCTGCTTTAATCTGAATAGCAATCATTTTCTCGTATACCTCTGCCAAACCTTTCATTATAACTATTGTATTATTAAGAGCAGTTTGATCTACAGTGCTCACTTTAGATGCCAGTTGTAAAACCTTTACATTTAACTCTTCCCATTTTACTGGATCATATGGGAGAATTACATCATTGAACACTGGTACATGCGGATTTTTACTTGTGTCAATTCTAACCAAAGATTTATTCTGTGGAATATCTACCCACATAAAAGGTAAACCTATGGGTTCTCTACCCGAACTATCCATTATCTGACTTATTATAAAACCTGTATTGTCGTAAATTGCTAATGTTTGAGTCATTTTTATTCCTCCTTTATTTTATTCATAAGCTACCCAAGTAAATGTGCCCCCAGAAACTTCAGTAGGTAAAGTAAATCCAGTATCTGTAACGCTTATGCTACCAGCATCTCCTCTATAATGAGTTATAACACTATTCAATACATTAGGCGTTGCAGCGTATGTTTTAACTGATTTAGGATAATCTAAACCTATTTCATCGTAGGTAACTAAATAAGAGACAGAATTACTTACTAATTTAGCCATAATAAACGAAGGTTTGAATGTTAGTCCAGAAACAGAAATACCATTTTTATTACCAACAGCTCCCCCGTTTGCATAATAACACCCAAAAGCAGCTACTTCACTGTTCAGTGCTGTACCACTTGCCCATCTTTTACCACTAAACGAACCTGCTAAACCAAATATACTTTTACCACTTGCTATGTTTGCAGCTACAAAATTTGGATCATCTTTATATATCCATGATGTGGGACCTGCCTGATCATAATAACCTGTTTGAGGTTTAAGATATAATCTTCCTGGTGTAGTAGATATATTAGATGCAGCTGTATCTGCACTATTTCTATCAGGCATGCTTCCAACAATATCCCCAGCATCCACACTTGCAGTCTTTCCGGCAAGCAAATCGACAGGTGTAGCGTTGCCGGATGAATCACTACCCTGTAATATAAAATTTCCCGATGTAGAGTTGTATTTGAGAGAATAGGTACCGTTCAGCCTGAGTTTGCCGGAAGTAAGAGCATTACCCTTACCATCGACAATAGCCTTAGCACCAAGTCCATTTACATTAATCGTACTATTCCCTGTATTGGCTACATTGATTTTCACAACTATACCCATTCCATCTGTATAGGCTGCTGGAGCAGGGTTCAGAGCTGCGGCGTATGTATTGGCACTTCCTGTTGTCACAGCATACCCTGGCTGTCTTACGTAGTCCGACAAATGAGTATTTAGTGCCGTTTGTGTTGCTGCATTATCGGCTTTTGTTCCCTGGGCAGCTGTGGCATAGGCCGTGCTGTCGGTATACGCTGCGCTCCCCAAGTTAAGCATTGTCTTTATTTCTGCAATTGTTTTAATAGCCCACTGGCCGGCAGCCGATGAAACCAAAAACTGACCTGCAGCGGTGGCAAGGCTTTTCTTCAGGTATGTTGCTTCAGCGTCCTGGACTGTAACATAGACATTGCTTGAGTCGATTGTCGCCGTCACATTTGCCGCATTGCTTATGATCGTCAGGACACTTGTTACCCTCTCGAGTATCTGGGAACCTTCGGCAGGGATATAATCAGCCAGGGCTCCGGCATTACCATAGCAATACATAATATCTGCCGAAGGGTTGTCCGGATCGGTTGCGAATACCGCCAACTCCCTCCAGTAGAAACCTGTGGACAAGCCTTGATTTGTAAATGTTGCCGACACCTTGGCCTTGCCCCCGGTCAAAACCTTAAGTGAATTTATGTCAAGATCCGCTTTCTGGTTGATAACATCAGTCATTTCATCGATGGCCTGGCCGCTCATGCTGCCGTCACCCATTTTTATGCGGCTGAAATTTATTGCCATTCCTGTCTGGGCCCTGGCAAGCAATGCCCTGCCCTTTGAGGTTATTTGTATAGAGCTAAAACTCATTATCACACCACCTGTTCTGTTATATAAAAATCTCCTATCTGTACCGCACATGCATAGGAGGCTGTAAGCTGGGCCGACAGATCCACTATTACATTATCCATCACGGTACTGCGCCTCTTTACCTTTTCTACCGCCTTGAAGAATAATTCAGCCTGGTCTCCGGTTACACTGGGATTGCTGGTCACCACCCTGAAATGATAAGGATGACCTTCATACTGGAACCATTCCTCCACATAGCCGTCGCCGAAATAGTCCTGAACCACCTGTTCTATGGCGTAGGGTGTTCCCATGTATATATGGACCTTGTCACTGTTTTTAATAAGTTCCCTTTTGACTCCAATATCGGCTGCGGCATCGTACCATTCCACATGCAGCTCATATGCCAGTTCGTCCAGGATACTCTCCGGAAGTTCATTAATCCTTGCCAGAATAAGACTGTTTTTGATCATGCCGGCGGCAAGTTTGAGCTGCGGAGTCAGTGCGGCACAGAAGCCCTGTGTTGTGGTATCCTCCTGCATGTATTTTGTTTGAAGCTTCAGAAGGTCAATGTTCTCCAGGTTCATTTATATCAGTCCTCCATAGTTAATTGTGATTTCTCCCGGTACCGCAACCTGGTCAGTATCAAGCTCGGTGTACACAGGGGTTGATATGTCCACCCGGAAGGCTCCGGCATTCAGTATCAGCTGTTTCAAACTGTCAGGGTTTATGGCCCTTCCCAACTTCCCGCTCTGCCATGTCTTGTACCGGTCAACAGCACCGCCGGAATTTTCAATGGCTGCCCTGATAGCATTTACCTCTGCTGCCCTGTCCCGGCTTATATAGTATGACAGTTCAATGTCGTAGGTTACTGTCCCGGGAGCCTCAGCAATTACCTGGTCGGTTAATGGCCGAACCTTCTTGCTGCTGCATTTTTCAAGCACCCTGTCAAGGATCTCCTGGGAAGGGATCTGCCCACCAGTCATTAAAACTGTTATCTTGACCTGGCCTGGCGCAGGCGATATTACAGATATATCCGATATGTTCTGATCCGCCGTTTTGGCCCAATAGATGTATGCATCCTCAGGACCTGCCGTTGACATTTTGGCAGGTGACTGCCGGATCCTTTCCCTGTACCCTGACCACACATTCACCCCGTCGTCATCGGTCTCGGTATCGGAACCCCCTGCGCTTGTGGTTATATTTGCAACACCAGTAACATATGGTACAGGGTCAACCAGTTTGTTGATCTGTCCGGGAGCAAATCCGTTGTAAAGCGATCCGGCTTCCAGGCTCACAGCGGTCGTATCGCCGTAAAGACTCCCCGCCGGTATTATCAGTACATCCTCCGTGGCAAAATATATCTTCCCGTCGGGAGTGACCCTGGTGCCTGAAGGAACAACCGTATTGGTGACCTGGGCTGCCGACAGTGAGAACCTCAGCACCGTGCCTGCATTCTGAGCCTGGAGCCTTGGTGTATCCGTTCTTTCTCCCAGTGCATCCAGCAGTTCCCCCGTCGCATACCTCAGCAGGTTGTATCTGCCGGTATTGTTAATGGAACTGTATATTGCAATCAGGACAGGTACCATGTTGGACAGGAACTGCCTTCTTTCATCCCCAGGATAGAATACTTCCCCTGTCAGTTGTTCGAACAGGTTTATCAGGCTGTCATTTATTGCCTTGCTGTCGGTTTCGACAAAATTAATATCACTCATATATCAACCACCACCTTGAGCTGTATGTTACCGTCCTGGTCTGTGCCGGCATGTAGCACTTCCAGCAGGGTTGCACGGGGCTCACGCTGGAGGATCAGGTCAGTTATCTCGGCCGTAGCCAGGGCGATTGCCTCCCCGGCCGGCTTGTCTATGAAATCACCCGACAGGCCCAGCGTCCTGTCATATGCCACTTCATATTTCCTTGTTTGCAGGAGATTCACGATATTCTGAACAATCCGGTCTTTCCCTTTTGTACCCCATGCCAGGGACATTGTTGATGTATCAATATTTACTACCATTGCATGCGTCCTCCCTTCACCCCATTTGAGGCTGCCGTGGCTGCGTTTGTGTTTGTCCTCTTTTGTGAGGATTTGTCCGATCCGGAAACAAGGCTGTCCAGTATGCTTTTATCACTTGCAGATACACCCTTCGCCTTTGCTGTACTCTTTTTTGATGCCGAGCTTGCCTTTGTGCTGCCGGCCCTGACATATTCCTCGAACTGGAGCTGCAAGGTTCCCTTGATCAACGCTCCCCTTTTATCAATCTGGGTATCAGCCAGGCTTACACTTTTAAGCAGCCACTTGCCTCCGAAGGGCTTACCGCCAAGTATGAAATTCTGTGCCTTCTGTGAGGTCATTATGGCCTTCCAGTTGTCATATTCCGATTGAACGTTATACCCAAACATAATATTCAGAGGTATATTGAAACCCATGGTCTCAAGATCAGAGCCTTTGATATATGTGCTGGGCTTCTTTCCTGCAACATCCTGCTTTTCGGTCTGCAGTCCTCCGCCGGTTGTGAATTCGGTCAGTGTATATACCTTACTGTTGCTGACCTGGAATGTCTTTCCTGCAAAAGATGCTATTGCCATGCTTCCCACCTCCTAATACTTTGCTATTACAATACCGTCGGCGAGGCTGTCGGAAAACACCGATACCACAACCATGTCATTGACCTCCAGAAATCCGACATTCTGCGCAACCGGAATCTCCGGCGTAATGATGTTCTCCATGTCCGGAAGAATGATCCTGGCTTTACGGTTTGTGTTGTCAGCAGTTGAAACCTGCCCTTTTAAAATCATCAGTATCCCTCCAGTGGTTTTCTCAGTTTCATGATTGTCTTTTTCTCCTTCAGTCTGTGGACCGCCTGCTCTATAAAATATTTGCCGTCGGCCAGGCCAACCCCGTCTATCTCCACACAGCTGCCTGCAGCCAGATCAGGATCGAGTTCAATCTGCATCCTGCCAGTGTTTTCATTCTTATTGGCAGCTCTTAACAAGCCCTTGCAGTAACGCTCTGCTTCGGCCAGACTCGTAACATATATCCGTGGCTTCAATATAGGTCCTGACGGAGCTAAAGCAGGTATATATTCTTTTGTTATCACGCCGGCAAGTGTGCTACAGTTTATTACACATGCAGCATACAGCCCTGCGGAAGCTGCCTTGAATTCATAGTCACCGTCGAATTGATCCATTGATAATGTTTTGACTGCCGCCTTTGTTTCGAAATCCTGCTCCGAGTATATAACCACTTTACCGTTGCATATTTTCAGCGAGTAACCTTCAAGGATGCACCGGCGCTGCAGGAAGTCAAAGTCGGTTTCATTGAGCTGATCCAGCCTTTCATACAGATGATCCGTTACACCAAAGGTCTCCAGAGCAAACCCATGTGTTCCTGCTATCTCCCCTGCCATCTGCAGGAACCGTATGGATTCCCAGGCTTTTGTCTTTCCTGTTTTTGCTTTTGGTGGAAGAGATAAACCCTTTATCCTGATACTGCCCCTGGCCTGATTAATGCAATCAGTGAACATTATTCCGGAAGAAAAGCCGCTTTCCAGAACATTTATCTTATGTCCCTTCAGCGGCTTCCATTTACTCCATAATCCTTCGGTATCGGCGAAACTCAGATCAATACTGTCTGCGCATCCCCCGGCATTATCAATGATATCTGCCTTCCGGATTTCGATAGAATTGGTTATATCCACGCCTTCATAAATAATATTCATAGCTCACCTTTTACCTTTTCCATGGAGGAAGTACTTCAGGAGCCGTGTCCTCAACAATAGGAATCTTAAGCGTAATCCCTTCATCAAAAATTATCACTTTGCAGTATTCCGGATTTGCCTCAATGATCTTCGATGCATAGGATTCATCGTCATAAAAGTCCAGGGCCATCATGTCAAAGGTGTCTCCCTGGAGTGTTGTGTATTCGTAATAGCCGTTATCTGGCATAGGACACACGCTCCTTGTCCTCAAGATATTCTTCCATAACACCTATAATATAGTCCTTAGCCATTCTTACTCCCTCTGTCACTGCTTCCTTATTGCTGACAGGACCGTTGAAATTAAAGGTCAAGGATATTCCTGGCCTGGCTCCTGACGGCTGGGCACCGATAGCCCGGGCTGTCTGGTTCAACAGTGATAAGCTCCGGGGATTCTTGTACTTGATAGGTATAGCAGCTTCGAGCCCTGCTTCACCAAAGATTGAGGGTTGATTGGTAAAGCCACCCTGGGCAAATGTTTGTATTTCCGGAACCTGCAGGTTTATGCCGATAGCATCTCCGATGAATCCGGTTATCTTGTTGAATCCACCAATAAAACTGTTCAGGAAGCCTATCCCTATATTCAGATATCCCTTGAGACTGTTTACGATATTTTCCCATACCAGGCCAAATATGTTTTTTATGTTGTCCCATGCCGCGCTCCAGTTGCCAGAGAATATATTTGTTACGAAGTTGATCAACTGAGACAGCACATTTATCACAAACGTGATCCTGTCGGCTACGAACTGTATTATCGGCATTATATACTGCATTGCATTACCCAGAGTAAAGGACAGATAGTCGGCCACAAGCTGAATGATAGGAATCAGGGCATTGAACAACGGCATAAGTGCACCTGCCAGCTGGCTTATTATTTTCCCTAGGAAACCGATTATCTGAGCTATGACCGGCAGGAGTGGCTTTAAAATGCTGGTGACCATTTTTAGCAGGGGCAGTAGCAGGGGAAGTATACTTTCCACGACCTGGGACAGCACCGGTGTCAGTTCCTGCAGGAAAGCTCCGGCCATGTTGAAGATATCGGAAAATACCGGCCCCAACTCCATGATTGTAGACATTAGAACAGGCAGAAGCTGCTGTACCAGTGTCACGATTGCCGGCAGTACCGGGCTATTTGAAAATTGTTTGAAAACTTCCTTGAGAACCGGACTGATCTGCTGGATCATACCCAATATGCCGGGCAGGAATCCGGATACTTTTTCGGCCATCATGGAGACACCGTTACCGATTTTTTCTATATCGATCTTGTCGATCAGGGAGTTCAACAACTGAAAACCTTTGGTTAATGCCGGCAATGCCTTGACGGCAATTTTCGCAATTGTTTCCTGGAACTTCGTATCAAATAGCCTTTTCTGGTTGGCATAGGAGGTTTCGAGTGTCTTTGCAAAGTCACCTTGAGAATCTCCGGCAACTTCATTTAGATAAGCAAATCTTAACGCTACCTGTGAAGCCTGGTCCATCTGGTTGTATGAAGCCTTGATACCTTTTGACAGTGCAAAGGCCTCCATGTTGGCCACAGACATATTGACACCTAACTGTTTGAGAGGCTCTGTTTCTCCGCTTATACCGGCACGGATCTTTTCGAAAGCATCATCTTGTGAAAGATTATAGAAGGAAGCAAAATCACCTGCCAGGCCGGCAAGATTTGTTGACATATCCACAAGGGATTGCCCGGTAATACCGCTGCTCTTCATCATTGCACCCAAGGTACCGGTGTACTGCTTGGCCTGCAGCTCGGATAAACCGAAGACTTTAAGCGCGGTCTGGGACCATTTGTTAATCTGAGCAGCATTATTCCCGAAAGTTGTGTCCACAACATTCTGAACTTCCGTAAGGCTTGAACCAAGTTCTATACTTTCACTGCCAAGCCCTCTAACCTTTTCCGCTATCTTCGATATTGCACCGGTCAGCAGATTACCCACAAACACACCTTTTACAATGTTTCCGACACTGGATAAACCCGAGGCGGATTTGGTAGCAGTTTTTGTAAGCTTTGTAGTTTCCCCTTGAGCCATCCTTAATGCTTTTTGCAGGGAAGGATCAACCTTTCCGGCCAGTACAATCAATGCCTCTAATTCTTTTTTACCTGCCACCGGCACCACCCCCCATTTGTTTTCTTGCCCTCCCGGCTTCATCGGCCAGGTCCTCATAAAATTCTACGAAATCAACCAGGGGCATGTTCAAACAGTCCCTCCTGGTAGTGGAAGTATTCATTGTTATTTGTGCCGCCGCTTTCCGGAGGTATTCCTCGCTTACATATCCTCCGAATCGAGAAAGAAAAAATCCCGCACCAGCTTTTCGGCCCTTGCGGCATCTTTTGCACCCAGCAGCAAAACGACTTCCTTTTGATCGATATCAGGATTGGCTTTTGCCACTGCCTCGGCAAATATGAACAGGTGGTAATCGCTGTCCAGCTCCTGCACCGATATTACATTTCCGGATTTCTTGTATGCTTTGCCTGCATTCATCTTGTCCTGGGCTGTTAAATCATCAAAGTCATACTTTATTTCTTTAACTTCCGAGCCATTTACCATTATGGGTTTCCTTAACTTCAAAATATCCATTTGTTAATCCTCCACTTTAAAAAAATTAGAGCAGCCCTACGAGAGAGCTGCCCTGCTGTTCGCCATGTAGTCAACACCGTTTACAACATACTTGCCGTTAAGCTTGTCAACCAGAATTATTTCCACCCCGTTGATCAGCCTGCGGTAGTATACTATTTCGAATTCGCTTGAACCGTCGGCCGGCCCCCCGACTTCTATCTTGCCGGGATCATACTTCTTGTTGAACCCGGTCATGAATACCTTGTTTACCTGCAGCCCCACACTCATGTTGCTGGAATCCAGAACGTCATTCGACCAAACGGTCTCAAACTTGATAGGCCCAGGCCTGGACAGCATGGCATATTTAGCATTGTCGGCCCTGTTGTTCACCGTAAAGGTCATGCTTCCGATCTGCCCATAGACAGGCAGGTCGATTTCTCCCATGATCCCGGCACCCTTTATGGTGTCGGTAAGTTTTTCAATGGAAGGCAGCTGAAGATCCGCGGAATCATCTATGAGCTGCATGGCACCATTTGGATCACTTGCCTTGAGTTTGTAGTCTATTGTCTTGTTGCTTATTTTCATCAGCTTTCACCTCCAAATAATGAATCCAGTCCCTGGGTTGTGTACTGCACCCTGAAGGTCAGGCTCTTGCCGGGTGGTGTCGTCGTGGTTCGAATATCGAATACGAAATCACCCTCCACTATGCTGCTTACAGGATTGCTTGACTCATTGAACTGTATTTCGGCAAACAGCATCCTGCCGTCGCTCACCATGCTGTTGAGCCAAACCTGTGAGTCGTTGAGGATTGAATCAACCTTCGCCCTGTTGAGGGGCTGATCCACATCCTTCATGTAATTGACCTGGAAGGAATTCGTCAGGTACATCATCATTCGGACATTGCAGTCGAACCTGTCCCGTGGATCCATGTCGCTGCCGTACTTGTAGTTTCCGTTGTGTGGTCCCCACAGCACCCAGCTGCCTGCCCGGTAAGATACCGTTGTGATACCTTCACTGTTCAGGTCATTTGCCTGGACTTCGTCAAAATTGACGGCCGAGCCATCCGCAAGGACTGTACCTGTGATCCCCAGCTGTTTGTTTGATGGGCTCTCATACGGTATATTTTCATTTGCATGATCTGTCAGGCACATTCTGACCACCGTCAGAGTGGAAAGCCAGAACTTTTTATCTGCTATTGTGACTTTAGGCCAGCACACCTTTTCCAGCCTGGAAGTATATGCGTTTGTCTGCTTCCAGGCCTTGGCAGTTGCTATTGTTTTTGCCGCCGCAGAATCAATATCCACCACACTTAGCGCATCCCAATGCCCGTTTATCTTCTGGCACTTCTCCAGCAGTGCGGCTTCAACCTCCGGCTTGTGACCCCACCCGGGAGCTGCCAGAATAGTAGGGATCATATTGAACATCTGATAGATCAGGTCCACACAGGCAAGTCCAGTTCGCTTGCCGTCGGCACCCATGCCGCCTATGATATCATCATCGCCGACAGCATTCTCCGCCGTGTGAACTGCTGGATCAAACACATTGATAACCACAATGGGACCTATGCTTCCAATTTTGTTTTTGAAATGGGCATATACGGCTTCACAGAGCGTGTATTTGCCCCAATCATCTGAATAGCCTATCTTTGTTTTTGCATCGTCATAGCTTGTTACAAGCAGCGGTGTGTTTATCGCACCGGCGCTTGAAGTCAGTTGTTCAACGGGAGCAGTTCCGACATAAACTGGCAGCGTACCGATACCGGATATCGGTATGCTGTCCTGGGTAGGTAATTGCTCACCGTAGACACCATGTAAATATGACATCTTTTTTTCACCATCCTTTAAATATATTGGTCCAGCATGCCAGGCACATAACCCATTGATATGCAGGAAACCCTGAATCTCAGCCAGCCCATCCAGTGCGGATATGGCTGGTCCTCATACATTCCCCATGTGAAAGGCTGCTGGACAGTGGTTTTTCCACCTATCACGGCAGCCCTGGCAAGTTCCTCCCTGGCACGGGTCCTTAAATTGATCACATCCTTGTACCCCTCAAAATTGGGAGTGACCTTTCCATCTGTGATAACACCCCGGCTGTATGTAACGAAAGTCAGACGGATATCCATGCTTGCACCGCTGCCGTCGTCCTCACCGTCATCCATCCCCAAAATTATGCAGGGAGTTGCCGGCACGTCCTGAAGCAGTTCCTCCGGCTTCAGGTTTTCCGGAAGCCTGGGCGGTATCCATCCCACATGTACAGAAGGGTTGACCAGTTGGTATGATTTGTCTTCGGTGGGTCTTTGGAGCTTCAGCTTTGACGCCACATTTTCAACAAGAAATTGCTGAAGCACCTCAAGAATAATATTTTCTGTCATAGTATCATCCCCTTAATGATTTTTGAAGTCTGGAGAGCCGGAAGTCCACCTCATGGGTAAGGCGTTCGTTCATCTTGTCCTGGGCCAGCTTTTGTATGTCCACACCCACAGTCTCATTGGTGATCATCTGTGGAATAGACAGTGTCTTCAAAACGACAATGGGCTTTCTTTCATCCCCTACGCGTTTGAAGATGTTGGTTGCCCCGTTGGCTTTCTGTAAAAAGGCTTTGGGATCGACTCTCATTGTCTGCATCGAACCCTTTTTTACTTTTACCTTGACCTGCGCCTTTGGGTGCCTTACCCCAAGTGACCTTGATATAACGGTTGTTTCGGGCCTGTGTGGGAAATGGGTCAGAGACAAGGGTCTTCCCTTTGATTGCAGGGCGGCAGACAACTGTCCTTTTTTGGCCTTGTATTTCCGTATAGCCTTTTTTACATCGGCACCCTTTATTGCGTATATACCGGTCACAATCCTGCCGAGCCTGGTATTGACAAAGTCAACTGTTCTGTTAAGGGCCGATGCTATTGCTCCTGCAACTTCCTTTTCAAAATTCTTTGTTCCTATTATGAGCCTTTTCAAATCCCCCGTATCAACGGTAATATTAATATCCTTCATGGCTGCCCCCATTTCCGGAAAGCGTAACAATGTATTCGCCGGCATCGATCTTTACGTCTGTAACAATCATGTCCCTGCCGTCATACTCCTGGTATTCACCTACCTTGGGAGGCTTACCGTATGCCGAGGCCTGTACCGAATAAGCCAAAGTATCCGAGGTTAACCCCAGATACTTTATGTGCTTTTTCAGTTCCATACCGTCCAAGGGAACAATAACCAGCTTCCTGTCGTTGATGGTATGCTCCTCCCCGAATTCAGCCAAGTTATAGAAAACGCTCATGTCGGATTCCAGATAGTCCTTAAAATTACCCATTGTCAATCACTTCTTCCGGATTAAAATTTATACCCGGTTCACCATCAGCTTCAGGATCGTTATCTTCTTCAATAAGCTCCTGAATTTTTTCTTCAACAGCTACCAATACAGACTTTCTATTTTTACCGTTCTCTTCTTCCAGCGTAACTCTTTTCAACAATTCAACATCATCAATCCCTGAAATAAACTCAAGAGTTTTTTCAACATTCCCGTCTGGAATAAGCTTATCGGCATGAACAGAAAGTGTGTTTACTATCTTCTTTGTTTCTTGATCAAATCTGATATATGCTTTTTTTAAAAGCTTTGCTGCAAGTTTAGAGGATAGGTCAATCCTATCCCCTGCAGCGAATATTTCTTTTTCTCCGAGCCTTAATTTTGGCACGTTAACAATATAAGCCATCTTTTTCCTCCTATCCTCTTACATCCAGAACATACCAACTGTCCAGATCAAATGGACGGGGTATAGGCTTGGATGAAAGCATAGTTTCTTTTACATTACTCTGGGTATTAATATAGGTTCTAGGTATTCTAGTCCCTTCATACGTCACATATCTGCCATCATTAAATGATGTCTGTTCAAGATAAGTAACAGCTGCATAGGCAATGTCACCGATTGATCCCGGAGCAATAACGACATGATCATCAGGAATGAAGTTTTTAACTATCCCGTCATAGTCCTTGTAGAAACCGTAATATGTCCACAGTTGAATGCCCAATTCAGTCAGGTCGCCAAGATATACAAGGCCGTTACCATTCTGTAGCCTTACTTCCGGAGCGATCATTCCCAGCTCTATTCTCCGGGTATCAAGCATCTTACGAATATTTTCATCATTTTTATAATCCGACCAGGCTGTATCTCCCATAATGGCCATTGTAGGATTATATCCCGCTTTTCTGATAGCTTTTACGGCCCTTGCAAGATCATCAAGTTTTTTACTTGTAGATTGATTCCATGCAGCGCCTCCAGACAACACTTCCTTATTTGCAAAAAGATAATCAACGGTATTCTCAACATACTTTGAAAAATCTTCACCGTAGTACCCTCTGACTACGATCTTCCCTGTAGTAATGAGCTGGGATACCATTTCTTCCTCTCTTCTGGTAATTGCATCATCCATTTCCTGCATATCCTGGTCTATGTAGTACTGTTGTCTTTCCTCTGGAGTCCTCAGGGAATAGACGGTTTCTCCGGGAGTCACTTTCTCAAGAATCTTCGGATCCAGTACCCTCTTAGGAGCAATCGTCGGCGGCTCGTATTCTCTGGTAACATAGCCTTCACGTTCCATGTTTATGCCATTTACGAGAGGAGCAACAAAAGGAGCTATTGAATAAGCGCCTTTCCTGAAGTCCATTTCAATTTTTCTTGTTGGAAATGGTTCTACCGCAGGGAAAAATGTATCCCTCAAGAACGTTGTTACCGGCATTTTTTTCGTAAAAACTCCACCCTGCGTTCTGGGCGTGTATCTGTCAATATTCATCGTATCTCGTCCTCCTTAATTAATATGGCACTTCATCCTGCAGGTAAATACCTACATTTCTAAGGTCAGCATCCAAAGTTGTTGGAGCCCCATTCACACCGAAAATGAGAGCATCACGGTTGAAGGTACCTGTTTTATAACATGTTGCAATTACATCAGCCGCAGCAGTGTCAATGCTATTTTCAGCAAGAATAAACGAAGCCACTTTTGATCCGTCGGATGCATTTGCATCACATAGCAATCCTTTGCCCGATGCTGTTATAATTCCGATAACCGATCCCCGGGCCAGAACTCCCTGACCACTCTTGATTGTCACACCTTCTATTAAGACTGCAACATCATACCCGGCAATTAGCTTATCAGGATCATTAACTCCCGGTACTGAATAACCTCCCATTCCTTCTCTAATCATTATTTTTCACCTCTTCTCATTCTATCGAACCTGGCACCAGCTGATAAAACCATATCATCAATTGACTTTGGCTTATCGTTTACCGGTATTCCTATACCGGAAGGTACTGCACCTACCAGCGCTGTACCAGAATTCTGAACATCAGTCTGAACATTATTCAAATACTGCTGTCCAAGTTGTCCATCTTTCTGAATCGCTTCAAAAGCCAAGTCTTTTGCATTCATCGGCTGCTCAAATTTGGCTTTGTTGACCAGCGCAGGATCAATATTGTTTGAGATTTTTTCAATATCTTTTATCCTGGCTCTTTCCTCCCTTGCACCTTCTGATATACCCTCATTTTTTGCCGCAGCCTTGACCTGTGCGACAAGCTCAGGGTACATTCCTTCCAATTCCTGTACGTTTTTAGGATCCATTGTTAAACCCTCGCCTTCCTTATTATTTTTATTTTGACCAGGTTGAGACTGTGGAGCCGCTCCCTGTGGCAAACTTTGTTTTTGTGTAGCAGCAATCTCAAAGAAATTTTTCATTGTGTCTGATGCTGCCATCTCAATAGCCAAGCGATTAAATGAACAATTCATAGTATTGCTGATTCCGGTATCAGTTTCCTGGGTTTCCGAATACAACATGCCGGTAGCAAACCCTTCCTGAATGGTGGTTCTAGCCCCCCAGTATGTTTCATCGTCCATTAAAGCTGAGATTTTGTCCCTAGATAAGCCCGTAGCTGATTCATAAATATTGATGATCGACTCCTTGACCTCATCCAAAATGTCAGCAGCCTTTCGTAAATCAGAAGCATAACCTTGAGCACCTGAAAGAGGATTATGCATCATATGTATGGCACCTGGGCTCATTAGCCTCTTATCGCCTGCCGCATATGGAAGAGTGGCTGCACTCATAACCTTACTATCACCGATAGTTGTTATCTTCGCACCGGTCTTTTTATGCTCCATCAAAGCATTATAAATACCAATAGCAGCAAAAACACTTCCACCATAGCTGTCAATCCACACCGAAATGTCCTTCCCTGAATACTTTGTAAGTTCTCTTCTGAATGCGTTCGGCGATGCTACCGGAATTCCAAACCATTCATAGATCCAGGCATTCTCTGTGTCTATGAAGTTTCCCTGAAGCCTCAGCTCAACAGATTCCTTTTTTGTTTCTGTCGCTGCATTGTAAATAAAATTCCAAAACTTACTCATTTGATTCTTGCCCCCCTTGATTTAAAGGCTGAATGCCCTTAAGTAGCTCATTTTCCTTCTTAATTTGATTTATATTGTCATCCCAGTTTCCGCCGGTGAGCTCAATCGTTTCCCTCTCTCTCGTGGAGAAACCGTTGTCCACCCTGAGCTTTGCTGCGTTGACTTCCTTCACAGGATCTATTTGTCCTGGAGAAGGGCCAATCCATTCAGCTCCACACCAGGCTTTTCGGATTGCAGGATCATTAAAGAAACCAGGTGCGCTAATTCTTCCACGAGCAACAGATTCAGACAACCAAATCACATAGATAGGCTGCGTAAAATCATTTGAAAACCAGGTTCTTTTCATTTTGAACGCTTTCCAAGCTTCCAGGAGTGATGCCCTTGAAGCTGAATAGCTGGCCATAAAAGATTTTGTCAGTAGTTCAAACGGTATTTCAAGTGATGCACCAATGTATTTTGCAAGAGCTGTCACGAAAGGATCAAATCCGCTCGCTGGTCTTTTAGGATCTGCAATAACTACATCCTCACCATCATCCAAAACATTTACGGTACCCGGTCCCAGTTCATATGAATTAGGATCATCATCAACCTTTTCACTTTCGGAATATGTATCTGTAAAATCAAAATCATTACCCGAATCATTTTGTTTTATAAATACAGTAAAAAAAGCTGTGACTACTGCTGCCATCAGCTCTGCTTCAGTGTACCTAGTTATCTGTTTCAAGGTTTCAATAACCGGTGCCAAGAAGGGAACCCCCCTATACTGTTCACACCGTTCTGACTCCATAAGTTGCAATATATTAGGATTGCCAGTCAGTTCACTTTTGGCTTCAACACGCTGCCAAACTTTCTTTGAACCTTTAAAATTGCTATTTGGATACTGGTTGCAAATATGATAGGCAACAACTTTTCCCTCAGTGTCCACTTCAACCCCATTGTAAATTGAATTACCATTATCAGCAGTGCCTACTGTTTGCATCGGAGCCGTATAAAAGCTTGTCTTAAGGGCTTTGTTAGCGTCAGGAGTACTGATCCTGTCAGCCTCTATCAAGTGGATCCTCAATCCATAAGGCATAAATGGCGTAGGCTTCTTATGTTTAATAATTGCCCAGCCATCTCCGTTTTCAAGCCAACTCTTTAATGCAAGTTGCTGAAGTTCATAGAAATTATTTATACCGATAGCATCACACCAGTTTTCATCAGCCCAGAGGGAAAATTCACGTTCAATATTTTTCTCCCAGGAATCTGCCTGCTCCTGAGTAAGCCCTAAAAAATTGAAATCAATCTTACTCTTAAGCTTCAGGCCAGCTCCAACAACATTTGTTCTCGTCGTTTTTATCGCTGATGTTGCAATAGGAGCATTCATAGATAGATCCCTTGAGCGCTGTCTTAATAGATTAAGATTACTATCAATGTCCTCCTGAGGGGTTTTACTGTTTGCAGTCCATCCCTTCAAGGCCTTTTTAGACCGGCTTGCTCCACCTTCCGAGTAACCGGAATTGACAAACTCCTTTACAGATCTTACTCTGAGTTTTGCTATTTGCTCATTCGCCTTTGCCTGTGCAATTTCAGCCCTTGCCTTGGCCTCAACTGCTTTTATTTTTAACTCTTCTGCTGAAAGTTTTTGCACTATACCTCACCTCTATCCGGTTACTGATCCCGTGGAGTTATCCTGAAGGCTTTTCGCTTCCCTCCAGATTTTATCTTTTCAACTTCACGTTTCCAAAATTTTATTTGCTCACGTATCTGGTACAAATTTGCCCTGTCCAATCTTCTGCCATTAATTTGATATGACTGCCCTGTAGCAACTGCAATTTCAGCCTGCAGCCAAATATTCAAATGATTTTGCGCTTCCTGCAATGCCCATACGCCCAATTCAATCACCCTCTCTTTTAATAATCATCTGTTTTTTTTACGCATCCCTTACGTTTTTTAGGCCTATTCTGTGTATTTGAACCATTACCAGGGGAGCCTGATGAGGCTGCATTTAACCGTTTTTCCAAGACATCAAAATTGGGTTTTAATATTTCCATTGCAGCCTGGGCGTAATTCCGGGTGTCAAATGCTTCATTTCGAATATGCTCAGAGGTTTTCTGCCACACATAACGAAGCACACCATTTCTTTTCTGAAGTACTTGATGTTCTGAAAGTAATCCTCGAAAATAATCTCTGTCATATCCCCTGGAAGTAAGCACCTCACCTGTTTCTGTATCGATGTCTTCTTCAGGAAAATGCATGAATCGTGGCCCAACCGTTTTCTCTTTAAGAGCAGATATAATATTGGTTTTCCCTTCATCAACACCAAGAATGATGAGCAAACAATTTTCTTTGTTTTTCCTGCTCAGTTTATGTATTAGCGGGATCCCGGGACCGCCTTGACCTTTCACAGCGAAAATCCTTCTGTGCTGATTCTTTTTACAGTATTTATATACCGCCGTAGTATGATGTCCTCCGGAATCCACACAGGTGCAGGCAATTTTTAAACCTTTTCCGTCTGCAAATCTGAATATTCTATTAAGTCTTTCATCGAGCATATCCCATGTTGCCGGATCATCCGGATCACCAATAACCATTCCATACTCGATACCCCAGGTTTCCTTCTCTTTTCCCCACCCTACAATTTCATATTCCAGCCGGTCATCCTGGGTATCCACTCCACAGGTGAGAAGCAGCACTCCTTCATGTAGATCAGCATCGTATTTTTCGCGTCGACTTAAAAGCTTATCCTCATCATCGACGTCAAGCTTTTCCTTCCATGGCAGTCCGAACAATGTATTGATAACAACCTGAAGCTTCTGCGGATCCTTTTTTGCTTCCAGCCATTCCTTTATGATTGCCGCCCAGCTGTACCATGGCGAGTAAAACGCATTTATGTGAAAACTTCTCGTACCAACAATTTGAGGATTATCCGCTATCCATTTTCCGGGCTGACGTTTCCATGTCTGCTCATCAAAGCTATGAAGACAGCTGGGACATTTAAACTTCGCATCCCAAACTTCTGCCACTTTATCTGTAATCCATCTATGCTCAAACTTGATACCATAAAAATTTAGAAAAGCATGCTCTCCGCAGTGAGGGCATGCTAAATTCCACTTTTCCTGTGTACCTTTTAAGTACTCTGTTGCAATACTACTTGCCCCTTCAAGGGTAGGAGTAGAAACCATTATCGTCTTCCAGTTCCTAAAAGTCATTTGCCTTTTACTGGCCAGTGCTATCGGATCGCCCTCTGCAGTATCTTTAAAAGCATCAACCTCATCAAATACCAATATGCGCATTGGCCTTGATCTTAAATCGGCCGGCGAATTGGCACCAGTAATAACAATTAATCCTCCAGGAAATTTTTTATGATAAGTTGAATTATCACCATCCCTGAGCTTTGGATCTCCAACCTTTGCTGCTAAAACCGATATGTCTCTGATCATTGGAGCCAGTCTATCACGGCTCCAATCTTTTGCAAGCGGATCCTTATTGGGCAAGATTAGCATCATTGGTCCCGGATCCTGGTCTATATGATAACCGATGATGATTTTTTCAACGGTAGTTTTACCTATTTGGGCACTTGTCATGAACACAACTGTATGCGTTTCAGGATCGCTTAAAGCATCCATCATTTCTATCTGGTATGGCGCTCTATCTATATTGAACTTGCCAGGTTCTGAAGAATCCTCTGTGGAAAGAATAAAGTTTTTTTCTGCCCATTCACTATATTTTAATTTTGATAGCGGCTGCCAGGCCTTGCAAAGCTTACTAAACAGTTTCGCAGTATTAGATTTAATCATCTATATCATCCTTTAGAGCTTCTTCATGTTCAAAGAGTTCAGGAGAGTATTCTGCTAATTCATTAAGTGCTTCCTCAATCATTTTGTTTAAAACATTTTCAATTGCATTTATATCCTTTCGTCCTACAACCAAGTCAGCAGCTTTTGCCGGCAAAGCAATAAGCTTCATTTTTGCCTTTGTAATCATATCAGTCATTATTTCTTCAACATCGGTTCCCAAATGCAGTTCACCTTTCATGATTCTAAGCTGCAGCTCTGCCTTCTCACGTTTTGCCTTTTCGAGGAGGGCGTGTTCATTATCATAACTTAGTTTGACTTCCTTACCCTCGTTATTGCTTGAATTGACCTGTTCTCTTAAATATCCACAGTAGCGTCTTGTGCATTCGAAAAGGTCAAATTTTCCTCTGGCCACTTCCGAAATTATACCCTCTTCTCGGAGCTGTCTGATTCTTCTATCAGTAAGGCCCCAACAGTTACCTAAAATTATACTGTTTACTATGGTTACATCAGTTTTTCCATTGCCATTTTTCCCCATCAAATTCACCTACCTTTTATGCATTTTCCAGGAAGGAAGTGCCTGTATATTTTGTTGCCATACTTTTGAGATTTCGGGGATCGCGAGCACCGCAAGCCTTTTTGAGTTCCTAGAAGTACCTTTTGCCCTATAAGATATTGTTTTTGAGCAACAAAAAAGAGATTATCTTTCGATATCTCCTTCAATGTGTATTTATATCACAATAAGACTTAAATCATCTGTATGCTATTTAACAAACCAAGGCATAAAATTCCTTTTAATTACCTTATGTCCTTTTTGCATAATATACATCTCTAATTCACTTGGAATTTTTGGATTTACAATATAAAATTCAATTTTTCTATCTTCTAAAAGATCTACAAGTAAATTGACTTCTTCCCTGTCTGCAGGTGAATAGTTAAATCCAGCAATTATAAACACATCAATATCATTTACTATTTTTCTATAATGATCATAACATTTGCTTACCCACTTTAAATCTTTTTGTTCATTTCTAAATAGTGGTGGAATAATATCGGGTTGAAGCCTTCCATTGGTCCATTTCCGTTTTGGTAATGCATATACTGCGTCATTTACTTCACAACCTACCATTGTTAATGTTGAAACTTGTTCTAAGCTATAATCGCCATTACCAATATCGAACTCAAGTGATCCATGAGGTTTTAGTATTGTAATCCCATCTGAATTTGATTCTTCTTCACAGCCTATTCTTTTATATTTATTACCTAGAAATTTAATTGTGTTCTCAACAACAATGTCATAATTAAAAGATATTATACAACTAATGTTTGATAAGTTCTGTTCAAACCATTTGGTCCACTTCCATTCATATAAATTACGTCTAGTGATTTGATTATCAATTTCCTTTTGCATTAATGCATAACTAATAGCAAGAAACCTTTTAATATTAACCACTTTATTTTCATATTCTCCAACCATATCTTCATATTCTCTAACTAATTTATAAATTTCATCATCTGAACCTGGAATATTTTTAAATCTTTCTATTTCTTTTTCATACAATGGTCTTTTTTCATTTACTTGCATTTTATTATTAATTATATAATCTCTTATGGCATAAAAATGATTGCTGTATCTTTCTGCTAAAGGTAAAAGTTCATCTTTAATAATTTTTATATTATTAAAAATAGAGTAATCAATTACTTGAGATTTAAATCGAGACAGAGGCAATGAGGATTCTAAATTTGTAATTTGTAAGTCATTAATGAAATCTATTGTTAATCCGTTTCCAACAAGTAAGCAAATATTTTTGTAACTATAAGTTGAATTTAAGCAGCACTTTTTAAATTTTTTAGTGCTTCCACATATACACATATCATTTAGACCAACTTTCATTTTCAACACCCCCTTTTCTCATATTTCTATATGAAAATGAGAATTCCTGCAAAATAAGCAGCAAAAAGGGAGTTAGTATCCGTCTAACCCCCTGACACGCTATGCATACTGCATCTGGCTGCTTTCGTGTGCTGTTAATGTAGTCCCTTTGATATTAAGTTTTATTGAGTATAAAAAATACCCTCTATATATAGGTCAAAAAAGGCCCTTTTGACAACCATAAATGGTTTACAATTTTAAAAATATTTTTATTTTTTTTAATTTATCTCTTGCTTGGCTTACTGTCTTATGTACCGCTTGTCTGCTTATCCCTAAGTCTACAGCTATTTGTGCAGCACTTTTATTCTCTATGTAGTACAATTCAACAATTTGCTTTTGCCTATCAGTTAAGGAGAACTCCATCGCAATGCTCAACAACTCCTTCATCCTCCTGACCTTATCCACATTAGTTGCAGGATTATCCATCCCAGGACCAAGGGTATACAATCCTGCAAGATTATCTCTGATTAAGTGTGAATGCCTCACTTCTCCACCAACCCCTGTCATAATAGTGTTCAACTTCCTTTGTAACTGCCTTCAAATCACTTAACATTGAATTGAGAGGCTTGAGCCTGGCCCTAATCTCCTCAATTTCCCCTTCCCTTTCCGGACTGTAATCCTGAAGAGCCAGCATCCTTTTCTCAATATTCAGTTCATCAATGCGCCTACTCAGCAGCCTGAGTGACCACTTGTATTCTTTTGCCAGCTCCTTCACGATAAGACCCCCTAAAATCTTTTGTTAGAAAAATTCTTATATCATGAATTAATTTTACGTGCTTCCTGCAGATAATAATTCTTCCAGCATTCAGCATCTCTACCCATATCCTCACGATCACCCAACCGGTTTGAACAGCTTTCACACCGTTCACATTTATATTCGCCGGTTGAATCATAGGGGCAGCAACCATCTGCCGCATCTTCACAAGATTTGTCAAGAGCCTGTTGCAATACCTTTATATCATTTGGGCTTAATCCAGCATCCTCATATTCTGCCAATCTTTCAAAACTTTCTATAATGTACCGCAATGTATCTGGATGTGGACTTTCAACATCCTGCTCATTTTTTTTAACTTTTACAAGATAAGCCATATTATTCTTGGGACTTCTTGCAGTTAATCTATCCATTTTCCCCACCCTTTCAAATTTCCAAAATATGTTATGACGGCTAATGACGGCTGACCGCTAAGTTTTTCCTTATACTCTCTCTTATAGTATTTCTTTATATTTAGCCGTCATTAGCCGTCATATAAAAGAAAATATATATATAAAAGTAGTTATGTATACTAAATCATAAAAAATTCAGCCGTCATGTAAAATATTTCTATTTACATAAATACAAAATTGTTATTATGGTAACCACTCAATAAATTTATGATTGGTTCACATAACTATGTTTTACATCCTTTTTCTGGTAGCTTCGTCAAGCTCATCATCATCCAAAAAACTTTCCTGTCTTCCGACTTTTTCAGATTTATACTTGCTGAATGATGAGGTACTTGCATTTTGTAACAATCTTAATCCCATCCATACGGCACCCTTCATGGTACGCCTTTTGCTAAATCCCTGACGTTCCAAAGCTTCTGCAAAGTCTCTGCTTCTCCGGACATATGATTCATTGTTCTGCTGGCACCACTCCCGGTATGCATCAAAGAGGTTCCCTCCGGTTTCCTCATATTCCCCGACCTCACAGCACTCCTGCAGGAAGTTCCCAATCCAATCCTCCTCATTTCGATACTGCTGTGTCGCATCCTGGACCACCTTGGGAGGTTTGATGTTGTATCCGTTAGCAATGTACTTTCTGGCACCTTCAACAATCCAGGTCAGTATCGCATCAGCATCTGTATTATAAAGAACACCTGCATAGTCTTTGATTTCTTTCTTACCTTCAAATTTCGCCTTAAAAGGTACCACCATGATTCTTCTCCATGTACCTGTGTCCGTGCTACCAACCTTCGGTAAATGATTAGTTGCCATTATCAGCGTGTGAGAAGGTTCAAATGTTCTCTCGTCTTTATACATCTGACGTTCAGTAACCGGATCGGCGGAAGCAAGTTTCTTAAGCATTGCTGAAGAAAGTCTTCGGCCTTCCTCGGGTTCAAAAGCGGTTACAAATCTTCTTCCTTCAACTGACAATCCTCCGATTTGCTGCCGACCGTCTTTCTGGTTTAAAAGCATTTCAATATTAATCTGTCCGGCATAATCGCCGAATACTTTGGCTACACAGTTCAAGAATGTGGACTTACCATTGCGGCCATAGCCGTAAAATATACACATTCCTTCGTAAAACACTTTTCCTATGGCAGCCATTCCACACACTTGCTGGAAGTATTCAGCCAGATCCGGATCATCCTCTGTAATATCCGTCAGAAACTGATCAAACTTTTTAAATTTGGTGTCAGGATTATAACTGGCCCCTGACATCTTGCTTATAAAATATGTTGGCTCATGCTGCAGGAGCTTACCGGTTCTGAGATCCACAACACCATTTTTGCAATTAAGGAGAAATGGATCTTTATTGAGTTGGGCTGCAGTAATCGGTATTTCATCCTTGGCCAGCTCCACCATGCTCTTAATGCAGCGCTCACTCTTCGCCTTAATAGTATCTGCTAGGACCTGCTTTGCTTTCTTTGTTTGATCTTCTCCTGTAGCCTTATGAAAATTTTTCGTTGCCTCATCAATCATTTCCTCAACGATTTTTTTAGCCATTTGCATATGTTGGAGCATCTTATCTGATTGCCACAGTTTACCATCCCATATCAGCCAGGACTTCATATCAGCGCACCATCTGAGAACATCCTTAAACCGCTTTGCGAATATCCTACTTCTGCCCAAGTCGCTTGTTGTATCTTCACCATAAAAAATGTTACCAATCGGTTCATCAACAACTGGTCCATACAGCTGATCATATCCTAGGTCTTGATCCGGAGGTACTGGTGTTGGTGGTTGTTTTTGCTTCGGCCGGCCAGGAGAATACACTTCGGTTGTATCTCTGATAGCTCTCCCGATTGTCCATTCTCCATAGGTACACTGTCCACGGCGTTCATCCCATTTATCCCGGTAGATGGATGATCGCCGGACAATACTGTCAATCATTCGCTCGTCCTTGCCAGTCCAGAAGGCCAGAATGTTGCAGATCGCAAGGTCTGCCTCGGACTGACTCTTGTAGTTACCTACCCAGGTACCATCCATAAGTGATTTAAACAGGTATCCGTTTTTTGCATTACAGGCCTTGTCGATTATTTCATCTTCACTCATCGCAGAGAGTATAGGCGGTGACACAGGAGCTGCAGCTGGGTTATTTTTTCTATTATTCTTGTTGCCTGAAGCCAGGTATTTAGCATGAACAATAGCTAACTCCTCGGTTCTGCTCTCAATATCGCAGTGGCCATCGTCATATAAATTACCTGTCATGACAAAAAATCTGCCCACCTCATATGTCTCGACGTTACCTTTACGCCTGCGGCCTTCCGGAAGCTTGCCATGGCAAATAATATGTACTCCGTCACCACTCTGAGAGAACTCTGTATAGCTGTCGATTGTACGTATAATGTCCCTGGCCTCATCAGATAATGCGTCTGTTTCCGGATCCTTGCAATGGTCGATATCTACCCCGAGGATCCCATCTCCGGAGAACATAAAGCCTATGCCTTCAATTTTTATGCCATCTTTGCTGATATCATTTATATGCAGAAGTGCATCCTCAAAGGTGCCCCAAGTGGCAGGGTTGTCACTCATAGCCCTGCCACCTGTAGTCGGATTTATTGGAACTTTGGTAGGCTTACCGTTGCGCTCTTCGAATCTCCAGTTAACCCATCTATCTAATTTTTTTAGTTCATCTGGTAATCTATCAAACCCCATACACTTTACACCGCCTACTAAAATGGTATTTCGTTAAGTGCTTCAATAATTTGTTTTTCCGACAGGCCTGCTTCCGTTAGTAATTTAAGTATTCGACTCATACTCTCGAAAATAAACCACATATGAGCAAAATACTCTAATCTTTCCGTTATCTTTACATCAGGATCCTCAATCCACTTCATGAGCATATGCGCCTGGGTGAAGTTATCAGAAAAATCCTTCAGGAGTTTCTTTGTTTCATCTTCTGTGAGCTTGAAATTTAAACTGAAATTGCTGTTAATTATAATTTCCAATGATATCACGACCTTTCCCAGGGTTTCTTACTTCCTGACGCTGCCGTTTGTTGATTAGCTCCTGCTGCCGGCGGCGGATTACTCGGCTGCTGATATCCGCCCTGCGGTTGATTATTTTGAGACGGTTCCGCTGCATCTGATACTTCTGAAGCCTGTTCATTATTTTTCTTGCTATCAGCAAAAAATAACCTGTCAGCTATAACCTCAGTCACGTAATGCCTGTTTTTTTCATCATCATCCCATGTCCTTGTCTGTATCCTGCCAATAAGTGCAATCTGCTGACCTTTTTGAAAATACTTCTGAGCAAATTCAGCTGTTTTTGCCCAGGCAACAATAGGAATAAAATTCGCCTCAGGTTGCCCCTCAACTTTTATTTCTCTGTTAACTGCTATTGTAAAACTTGCAACAGCAGTGTTTTTACCACTTGTATATCTCAGCTCAGGATCCTTTGTGAGCCTTCCCATTAAACTAACGTTATTCATCATATAACCTCCAAATTTTTATTTTCTGACCTTAGGTCCCCCGATAATCTCAGCTCCGAGAGACCGGTATACCCTGACTCTATCTCTCGCCCACTTGGTTGTCTGTGGAATGTTTTTATCCCACAGATCATAAATGACCGGTGTCGCCTTGCCTTCATGCGGTCTCATAACTCTACCGGCGGCCTGTTGAATAGTGGTCCTATCCTTTTTAGGAGTCGCCTGTATTATTGCATTCAACCTGGGCATATCAAGTCCCAGCTTGGCCAGTTGATATGTAGCGAATAAAAATTGATATTTGCCGGCCCTCATATCGGCCATAATCTTCTCTCGCTCTTTCTTTGGCGTCTGTCCGTGTACAAAAGCTGCAGGTATTCCTCGGGTTGATACATATGTATAAAGGTTTTCAAGATGCTCCAGGCTATCTCCGAGAACCAGACAATAATCACCCTGCTTTACTCTACCAAGAATTGATTCCAATACCTTATTCCGCATGCGGTCCTCCCTCATGGCTACAACCATCTGGGAAGCATTAAACATTTCGTCTTCATCCGGAGCGTACACAAAATCAGTTTCTATGAATTCAACCCGAGGTACAACTACATTCCCAGCAGCATTCAACTTGTCCTGTGTTACCTCATGAAATTTGGGACCTATAACATGGAACATTGAATGGATTAGTCCATCTGATCTATCATCTGAAGCAGTTACGCCAAATCTATATTTTGCAGGAAATTGAGAGATAACTGATTCAAACATCCTTGCCTTCACATTATCTTTAAATACTAGGTGACACTCATCGATGAGGATACAACCGAACTTATTAACTATGTTAGATAAATCTCTTTTTGCAAGAGTCTGTACTGTTGCAAATGTAATGTGACTACCTATATACATATTTGTACCTTGAATTGTACCGATTTGGCTGCCTCTCAATCCAAGCCTGCTCCCAGCCCTTTTCATGCTCTGATTAAGGAGATCAATTGTATGGGTAATCCATAGGGTGGGTTGGCCAATGTTCTCAATTATGCCCAATCCCGTCTCTGTCTTACCGGCACCACAGGGCATTATGCATATACCTGACACCCAGGCCAGTGATAACTCAAGGGCCGGTTCTTGATAGTCTCTTAATGTAGGTGCTCCAGGGAAATCAATATGTGGAAGAGTGATCGTTTTGTCCAAAACCTCGAAATCCTGTGTAATCTCCCACAGCCTTGCATAAAACCCCCTGGGAAGTATGTACGTCTTAACTCCATCAACATCTTTCTCAGCCCATAATTTGATGTATTCCGGACCACATACATACTTGTTTATTCCCATACGCCTTTTCTTTATATAATCAGGATTTTTTAAAGTGAGCTCAACCTTTATCCTATTAAGCACAGCAGATGGTACATCCTGTAACCTCAATAAACTATCAATTATTACTTTCACTCAATCTGACCTCCCTTCTTAATATCAGAAATGATCTCCTGAAGTTTTCCGTGAATGCTGGATATCATGTTTCTTAACGCTTCGTTTTCTGCAGTTATAGCCTTCAATTGCTTATTCTCCTTGATAATGGATTTTATCTTGTCGAAAAGTTCGTCTTCAGCAGAGCTGATTTTTGCTTCAGTCTTTTCGACTATATGCTCAGGGTTTGGCATGTCTGGTTTACAAATAGAAATATCAGCACTTTCTTTAATATCTGATGCTGGCGGTAACACTGGCTTCTGAGTCTGATTCTCAGAATTTAAGAGTCTCCTGATTTTTTTAAGATATATCTGACTTTCGGCTTGCTTTTCAGTAATACCGAATTTTTTAGCAACTGCCCTATATCCTTCATTACCAGTGCCATGCATACGGCAAACTTCCAATAATTTGTTTACATCTATCTCTAATGCTTTCATAGTTCCACTCTCCTTTTTTGATGCTTGCGCCTGGCTGAATATCCTATCAATCTCTTCAGGCGAAAGCTTATAAGATGTTACCTGTCCACTACCCCGGTCTTGTCTATTATCAGGATCAATTCTCCAGGAGCCAGCAATGCCAAATGGATTCATATTGCACCAAATCCTTTCACGAGTTCGTGATTCTAAGGGGACACCACTTTGGGGACGTCTTCACCTTCAGCTCTGTTGAACCTCTATCTGTTCTGCAGATCATCCTACTACCCACTTTAGTGGCCTCTGGATGCCTGCAGTAATATCTATTTGGACTGCCATTACCATTTGAAAAAATTTTCAGTTTGCATTCGCTGCATTTCATTTATGACACCATCCCTTCCCAGTTCCATATGCCTTGTTTGCCTTTAGCCGGTATCGGTTCTTTCAACCGCTTTACGTTCGCCAGGATGTACGCATATCTGCCCGGCCTGTAATCACCAAAAGCCCGTTCTTTTTTTGAAAGCTTATATCCGGGTACTATGGTGGATCCATCTACATACTCTTTCATTTCAACACAATCAAACACCGTACACGTTGAGACAATCGAACCCACTGGAAGCATATTAGGATCAGTATAACCGAGCTCTGCAAGAGCGGCCTTTATTTCAGGTACCTCACAGGCCTCATAATCAATTTTTAGGGCTGCATGAATTGCCAATGCTCCTCGATAATTAATACGTCTGCCTCTTGTTTCCATTAGCTTTTCACCAATCAGCGTTGCCCACGGTTGCCATAAAGTTATAGCTTTCATAGAATATTCACCCTTTCTTTTTGGCTTTATTTTTTCTTTCACTCATTTTTGAGTAAATATCTGCAATAATAACCGCAGTTTTGGTCATTTCAGCGTCCTTCTGTATAAGCTTTCTTCGATTTAGAATAGCCAACTGTCCTCTGGTAACAAGAATTAAGTTTTCAATATCAAGATTTAAAGAATTGCCGTCTCCGAATATTACAGCATGCCCCTTTGGAATTGGACCATTTGCAGCTTCCCAGATCACTTGATGCTTAAGTCTCCATTTTCTTGGATCAGCAACCTTTATCTCCACATACCCATCTACATTGACCCGTTCAGATCCTACAGGTCTATAATTCACAGGTACCTGGCCTTTTTTAAATTGAGTGGGCTCCCAACCATCAACACCTTTTCTACCCTTATTAAAAGGAACATGACCTTTTGAAAAATATCCGGTTAATCCGCTGTCAAGCTTAAACCGTGCATAATAACCTTTTATTTGTTCAGCTGTATATTCGGTACCAAACTTTTTGTTAATCTGTTCGGCCATAGCTTTGTGCCCAGTTCCTACAAAATTTTTACTTATAAATTTCTTTATCTTTTCCGGAAACAGCTTGGTTTCTTTTCCAGGTATTCCTCCGCAGGGGGTGCCACTTTTCAGTCTGTGATTGGTCTTGTAAGATTTAATTTGTGATTCTGTTACATTTAGTCCAAATTTATCATTAACGAGACTTACAAGTTCCTTGGTGGTTGTTCCCACTACATTTTTGGCTATAAAATTTTTTTGCTCCTCAGTATATTTTCTTAAAGGCATATTATCCCTCCAGCATTTTTGGAAGCTTATCATCAGGCACTAAACCTTCGCTTATCACCTTTTTGGCTTCTATGACCAGAGAACCATTGGCTATAATCTGTGAAGCAACAGAATTTATTGCTTTGGCTCTACCGATTTCCTCCTGAAGAGCATCACCTTTCAACTCTTCGTCACTCAGTCTCTCCAACTGGGCAAATAAATGATTATTCAAATCTCCAAGTGTATTTTTCATAGAATCAACTCCTCCCTTAACACACCACAATGGCCATTACTAAAGCAAACCACAAGAGCCATAAAACCAACTCTTCAACTTTAAAGTTTTTGCTCCTGACCCAACCAATGATCATTATTCCAAGGACTATGGTCAGTGCAAAAAATATACTTATAACACACATCAAATAAATCATTTGTCCCTCCACATCACACTTAAATCCCATTTGCTTTTCCCGATTTTGGGAAGCTCCTTGAATTCAAGCATATTTATTGATCCCCTTACCCCTGAACATACTTTGTCCCGAATATCCTTCCATGGAATCAGGAAGGCTCGGTCCTCTGTACTCCATATCCCGATTATAAAAGCATGATTCTGGCCGACCTGCCTTATAAATTTGTCTAGGCCTTTTCTTTCATTTTGTTCAATTTTGCTGTATGGAATTTTAGGTGCCGCATAATATTTTATTTCTGCTGCAAACCCATGTCCCGGGGGAAGAATCAGCTTATCAAACACTGTTCCGTAACCCATATTTACCAGTTTGTGATTCCAAATCTTCTTTTTTGAGAGAGAGCCGGTTATAAGGCTCTCTCCCTTCACTCCTTTTTTTTGATTCTCGGTATTGCGCTCAGTTTGATCCTTCTTCTGAATTTTTGACTGGCTCTTTAAGGAGTCTTTCATCAAACTTCACCTCGCTAAGGATTGAGAACAATGGATTGTCGCGTTTTCCGTATGGCATAACAAACAGTTTGGCGATATCGTTATACCAGTATATTTTGCCGTAAGGATCCTCGGCATAGCATGGACCTGTTGGTTCTCCCTCAATGTCATAGTCCAGTTCCGATAAATCTACCAGGTCAAGGTACCTTAATCGAACCTCAACAATCCGTTGGAGAGGATCCAGTGTCTGCATCATCCTCATGGGCTCATAAACATCCAATATGATTGGTGAAAGGTTCAATTTGTTATCTGCATCATCAATACCTGAGAAGAGCTCCTCAATGTCCGGGGTTATGATTTCATATCTTGGATCAGGATTTCCTTTGGATAATGAAAACAATTTGCCTTTCCCAGGAAGCCCTCCGGCTAATTCTACGATTGCTCCCTTAACCTTATTAGGAACATACTCATAATCCATCCAGACTGCCCACTCACCGCCGATGATAACCAGCCCATCCTGCAGATACCCAATTCTTAAATTAGTTTTATACTGATCTTTTATCAGTTTTGTTAATGCCTTTGCACTTATAAACATTTACCTCACCTTACCTTTCTTTATCTTGATAATTAACATTCGTCCCCCGGTACTTTATCGCGCAGCTCACATGCTGAACTCGCCAACTGTTCCGGGTTCCAACTATCTTTTCAAAGTGCCCTTTACCAGGGAGAACTACCTCCCCGCACCGGTAACAAATTCCTTTGTATTTATTTCTCATGATTTTCTGACCTTACTTCCATTTTCAGTTATCTCTATAAATAGATGCTGTGCGAACCTTGCCTTCATACGCTCGTCATGGCTTATGGCCACAATCCTCATTTCAGGATATAAATTATGTATTGTCTCAAGTGCAGTGCAGTATCCGTCTATGCCTTCCTCATCCAAGCCGGCAGGTTCATCTATAAACAACATGCCCAGCTGCAGTCCCATCCTGGAAGCCTTTAATATTGCCAGTGCGAATATTACTGATAATGAGCACCTGGTCTTCTGCCCTCCAGATCGGCTGAGATATGGAAGCTCTCCGTTATCCATATCAGTGATTATTACGTCGAGAACCGGAATTTCTTTATCTTTATTACTCTTCAGGGTTCTCTCGGTTCTGAACTCAAGCCTCATGCGTCCACCTGTCATTTGAGATAATATTTCGTTTGCCGATTCCTCCAGATCCGGAACAATATCTCTCACAATCTGATGTGGAATTCCATCCTGGGAAAATGCTTCTGACAAGACTTGCAGTCTCGCTGCCTTTTCTGCCAGGAGCTTTATTTCCTGCTGCTTCTTGTCAAGTTCTAAAGCCTTGTCCAGTAACATCCTGAGCTTTTCCTCTAAACTACCCAATGACCTGTTATAAGCAGTAATATTTACCTCCAGTTGCTGAATTTCTGCTGTCATGATTTTGAGAGAATCAACATATTTTATGTTGTTACTGACATCAATTTGGACTATCAACTGTTTGTCCAGGAGCTCTTTCTTCTCACTTTCCAGGGTAGAAAGTGTTTTGGACAGTTCGTCAACCTGAGGTTCGACTGCCTGCAGGTAGGCCTTTGCTTTCGTAATATCCTGATGCATACCTTCGTATTGCTCAAGCTCAGCTGCGTCTGCCTGTAGCCCTGATAAGGCCCTGATCTGTGGAGTTAACTCTGAAATTTCATTCTGAATTTCCATTATTTGTCCGGTGAGCTGCAGTGCTTTCATTTCGAGCTCAGCAATCTGTTTCATATAAATTTCACCGGATTTTCTCTCACCCTCCAGGGTGGCCAGCTGGTTCATTATCCTCTGCGCCCTATCGGCTTTTGATTTAATTCCAGTATGTACCGAAGGATTATAGCCAAGCGCGCTTCGTTCTCCCTCCAGCTGGTTCAGCTCACTGAGTGCTGCTATTCTACTTTGCTGCAGATCAGTCAGCCTGGTCTCAGCCTCCTTGGCTTCCCTTAGGAATCCGCACTGGGCTCTGTCGATATCAATGCAGTTAGAGTTCTTAAGAATAGCAGTCTGACGTTCATTTGCCAGAATGCTGTTATCAATGCTTTTCAGGCTACTGGTTGCCAATAAATTTTCTGAGCCAAGTCATTCGCCGAAGTTTTTTTATATTCCTGGCTTTTCAGTTCCGCCTCAATTCCAGAGAGCTCCAAGAGTTCATCCTCAAGCCCTTTATTCATTTCTAGTTTTGAGTATATTTCATCGCATTCGGATCTGTATTTTTTAATATTCTGCTCAGTCTGGTAGGCCTCATATTGCAAGTTTGTCAGGGCCTTCTTCTTATCCTCCATGAGCCTCACGGTTCCGTCCATGCCAGCGATCTGGGCGCGGATACTCAATAACTGGCTGTACTTATCGTTGTATAAAGTTTCGTCCTTAAGAAATTCCTTTGTATCTAGAATATCCTTAGAAAGGTCATCAAGCTTCCTTGAAGCCTCTGATAAAGCAGTTTCCTTTTTAAGGACATCATTCTGGATTTCTATCAGCTTGGCTTTATTTGCATTTAGTAAAGTAACTTTTTCCGTAAGCTCAACCTGATCCCGTTTAAGCAATGTCAGTGCAGCCTGTTCACTCTGAAGCTTTGCTTCACTTTCTTTTTTCATTGCCTGATAGGCTTCGAGATTGGAAACTTCCTGTTCCATATCAGCGACTTCATCCTTCATCTGTTTCAGGTTCCGATTGACTTCTGCAAGGAGCTTTTTTGTTTTATCCACCAGCTGCTCATATATTCCAAGGCCTAAAAGGCTGGCCAGAACCGACATCCTGTTTTCGGACTTTGCTTCCATAAATCGGCCATACTGATCCTGCATGATTAAGACGCAGCTCCGAAAAGTGTTCACATCCATACCCAGAAGCTGAACAATTTTCTCCTGTGTATCAACAAGCTTCTGGCAGCTTATATCTTCCCAATTAAGAGGAAAATCAGGATTATATGCAATACCGGCTCCCAGAGCTTCAAGTTTTGAAATGGCCAGTGTAGCCTTTCCACTTCTCTGCCTAGTTCTTGTGACTCTGTAAGAATCATCTCCTAATAAGAAGGTAAAAGTCATACTTCCGGATTTCTCTCCGGACTTTATCCAACCAGTTAATTCACCCTCTCTGGGCTCTTCGTACAAACAGTCCACAATAGCATCCACTACCAGGCTGCTTTTTCCTGATCCGTTTTTTCCATTTACCATGCAAAAAAATAGGTCTTCAAAACTAAGTTTCTCTTCCGAGTAGCTTCTGTAATTCCGGACTTCAATTTCCAAGGGGAGAAATATACCAGTCTGGGTACCTGCCACTGTTGATGCTTCGACTTCACTTACGATAGGTTCAGCTTCCTCCAGTATTGATGCAAACGATTTATCTTTAAATTTCTCCCGGAGATAATTTCTGAGGCAATCCCATACTGTCAATTTTTCATGAAGTTTGTTCTTATTAACCTCGGCTGTAATCTTTTCAGGACGGATTTCAGCGACATAATAAGCACCGGCGGCATATAGGTCACGCTCGAGTTTCTTTTTGTCCAAAGCCTTTTCTGTGGCTTTATCGCATGAGTAAAGTACCCGGATAACTTGGTTCTTTATTGCTTCAAGATTAGCAAACCCTTCTATTCCTGAACAAATATAGGTGTTCAATGCATCTATATCCCAAGCACAGGTCCGAAATTCTTTTGTCGGTGTTTCAACGAATTTTGAATTTACCGTATGATTTATATCGTGTATCCAGAACCCCTTAATATGCTCTTCCTCATTAAAATTGGTAGCATCAATACTGCCTGAATAAAATATAGGCTTTCTTATCGGTTCTCCAACACACTGTCCCCTATGAATATGTCCCAGGCATACCATATCAAATGCTGAATTTTCCAATGTAGCAGCGCTGAGAACTACTTCATTAGCCTGAAATACATGCTGGCCGTTATCAAGCCGGCAGCCAACTACAGTATGATGAGCCATTAAAACAGAAGGGATCACTGGATTAACCTGAGCTGATAATCCTTGGACAATACTTTCCAATTGCTCCGAGAAAATCCGATTCTCTTCCTCTGCAGATAATCCTGGATACTGAGCTCGGAAGAATCCTTTATCAAATCCAGGTAGGCCGGCCACCTGAATGGGACCGGACATTGTTTGAATAGTTTCGATTTTCGGATCACAGATAAAGATCGCTTCCGTCAGTTTCTCGAGGGTAAAAAACTGTTCAGAATTATCATGATTTGGAGTTCCATACAGAACAACCGTCGGAGCTATTTCAGCCAGCTGATTAATGTAATCGGCAGCTGTCCTGAGCTCAACATTCGACCGGTCACTCCACACCTTTGCCGTGTGGAATATGTCGCCGGCAATCAATATAACATCTGGCTGCTCGTTTTCTGCTGTCTGAACCAGAACGTCCAGACATTTTATTGTATTTTTCATACGCTTTAAAGGATCGTCGCATTGTGGGCCAACGTAGGCACCAAGGTGCCAGTCAGCGGTATGTTGAATTTTCATCGGCGGTTTCTCCTTCTACTTGTCTTTACAATCTTGGTTTTAGCCTTTTTCTTTTTTGATGCCTTCACCTGTTTGGCCCAATTAACTAAAGGAGAATCCTTTTTTAAATCTACATAAGTGCTTTCTTTATCTCCCAGCTCTTGGTTAGCTTCTTCCCTATGCTCAGATGGAACTGGAACAAAACCCTGTTTCATCAATTCTTTTGCCTGCTGTTCTTTAAATCTTCGTAATTCACCTGTATCAACATTCATTATTATCTACCCCCAAATCCAACAAATGACTTGCTTCCATATCCGCTGTCTGCAGCGCTACTATGAACGGGTACATATCAACAGCATTACCCATGTCCCGATAGCTTTCTTTGGGCTCATAACCGCCCATATGCCACCTTATCATAGCTATTTCAAGGTCTGACAACTGAATAAACTTCATAGCTATAATGACACTTTTCTCTCCATGTCCGACCGGGAACTGATCATTGCATACCCAGACTTCCTCCTGCTGCCAGTCGTTGACTTCCTCCTCAACCTCCTGCCAATGGCCATCGATCTTGCGGTTCTTCTTGACGTTTATTTTGCCTTTAAGTACTGATTTCATTTCTTTTGCATAGAAATTGACTTTGCAGATATCATGCAGCAGGGCAGTTATAGCTATTGTGTCAAATGAAAGCCCTAAATTATAGTATCTATCCTTCTCCTGCAGAAGGTGCCATACATGAAGTGAGTGATCAGCCAGGCCACCTTCATACGAACCATGAAATTTTGTTGAAGCCGGGGCTGTGAAAAAATCTGTTTCCTGCAGGTATGTTATCAGGTTTTCAATGCCAGGGCGGCTGGTAGCTGTCAAAATGGATATAATATCCTGCTTATTGTCCATTGCTGTTACCTCCGTCGATTATTTCGCCGGTACCGGTATCAACCACAGTTCCCGATGATAGTTGTCTGATGTTCTGTTGCCTGCCAAATAACAGTTGAGTAGGTCCTATTGCTGCTGCTATCTTGGCCATCTTCACATCATCATCCTTGGTTTCATCCAATTCTAAGTAGATGATTGTAAAGGGCTTCTGTAACTGCTCAAGGGAATAGTGAGATTTAATGTTAAATGCCTTCCTGATACAGCGGTTCTGCGCACCGGTTTCAGCTTTTTGGGGAGCTTCAGGATCAAAAGGCTCAGATCCATTCTTAAGGGTTTTATAGTTATTAACAGTTTTACTCTGGGTAACGGTTGTCCATCCTCCGGAAGGATCCCTGAACTGCATTTCTACTGTTGCTGTTACAGTGCGGTTATCCTTATCCTGGTAAATTTCAGACCTGACAAATTTGGCAGCTGCTGCATTTTTGATTCTGGCTAAACCTTTTGCTGACAAGGAATACCTTTTCTCTTTATATGCGTTCCCATCTGGGTCAAGTGCTTTAGTCTGAAGATAGAACTCAAAATCTTCCCTATCCTGAGAAATAAAAACCATGTTTATAACCGGCTTGTACATTGGTGGGACATCCTGGACACTTTGGACATCCACAAGCATATTGAATGCCTGTGGATTTTCCTTATAGTCCTTTAAAAATTCCTCCATAGAAGTGTATTTATATATATCCATACCTTATTGACCTCTTTTCCTTCTAAGTGATATACTGAAAATGACTTTTTTGATTAGCGCTCTTGTAGAGTGCTTTCTTTTTTTACTGGGATATACTTCAACTCTTGGATATACTCCCTGAATCTCTGACTTGATTTTCATGTTGCTCCTTTCCGGATGACTCCTTTTACAATTGCATCAGCAATTCCAACACAGAGGATCAGGACCTGCCTAGTACCATTCCAGATCTTTAAATTCCGCCTGGCCAGCAGTGTACTGTCCACAATATTGCAAGTGTCCTGCCATGCGCTATCAGATATTTGACCTGTTTGTTCCTCAACAGCTGCTCTTAACATTACTTTGCCCCCTTAAGTTGCTGCCGGCATTTCGGGCAAATATTCTTACCCTTAAAATCAGTTACATCCTTTACCTCACCGCAGAATACGCATTCCGGTGAGTACTTTTTTAGAATGATTGTCTGTCCGTCAACATAAATTTCCAGTCCATCACCTTCATTAATTTCAAACGTTCTACGCAGCTCCTTTGGGAGAACCACTCTTCCCAACTCATCAACCTTTCTTACAACTCCTGTCGCTTTCATACCAATTACCATCCTCTCTTTTAATAAAAATTCTTGATGTTTTTGTCTTTTTATGTACAAAGTGAAGCTCATTCGGCATGTTCTTCACTTGTAAATACTGATCTGCCTTAATGCCTTGATTTTGAAGGAATTCCTTCATCCTGACGGTTAACTTTCGGCCATGTTTCATACAGACATACCTCCTGCATTAAGCCATTTTTAGCTCTCTTTTTATTTTTATAAGTTCTGTTTTTATGATTTTTGAAACTGTGTTTTGAGATTTGCCGATCATTCTTGATATTTCCGACTGGGTTAATCCTTGTAAAAAATACAAATCAAGGTACGGATATTTTTCTTTTACTATACTATTTGCTGCTTTTTCAGCTATATTTTTCAATGCAAGAAACTCTGTATCAAAGTCGTCTTCTATCATTTCTCCAACAGTACTATTAAAGTCATTTGGCGCTAAATCCAATGAAAATTCGAATAGAGCAGCTTGCTTTTTATATTTTCTTGAATAATATTTGATAATATATCCATGAATTAATATTCCAGCATACGTCGTAAACTTACTTCTTTCAGGATTATATGTTATTGCTGCTCTCCAAAGCGCTATTCTGGCTTCACCTGCTAATTCCTCGTGTAGAAATGATCCATGTTTTATACTTGGGAAGTACTTCTTCACAAAAAATTCAGCAAGTTTTAAATTATCCTGATATAACTTCTCCGGAGCTATTGCTTTCAAAGTTGTAGTTTCCATTGTATTCACCCCACCCTATGTAGCTCTTTGGCCAGACTGCGAAAATATTCGGGATCACTTTCATATGCTTTTGGAACCGGAATATCATAAACTCCTCTATGACACTCATATTCCTGATCCTCAAATTCATATTTGGAACTAAAAGGAGAATGCATCTTTTCACAGTGATCACAGTACCACCAACCAAACCAGATCTTTACTCGGTACCACCACCGGCTTATTCTCCAGGACCATCTTCTAAACCACTTTTTCATAATTACACCTGCCTTTCCATCCAGTTATCACAAGCTTTTGCATTTGGCCATAGCTGAGGTCTGCTGGCTATGGGGAATTTACAAAGGATCAGTCCTTTCAGTTCATCTTCTTCCTTAAGGCCATCCCATTCACAATATTGGCAATCTTCACATTTCCCTATAGGTACATTGTCTTTCAGGATGTCTAAGTACCCAGGAATCATATCCCTTAGATTTTCAAAGAATTCTATAATTGCTTCTTTCATCTCAAAATTGGCGTGTTCATGTACTATCTGTATATCCTGATCATTGATAATCTTTGCTGCCATAAGTGTCCCATAGAGCCTGTGAATGATTTCATGGGCTGCACGTTCAGGGATCTTCTCCACAACTTGGACAGCTGCTGCTTCGATTGGCTTGTCCTTAAGCTCTGTTTCGAGCTCCCGTATTCTATTTTGAAGAGTAGAAATTAATTTCGGATCCTGATCAGCCTGGTCTTTTAATTCATCTATTTGATCCTTAAGTTCCTCAAGTTCACCTTCCAGCCTGTCCGCTTTACGTTCAGCATCAAAGGCCTTTGTGATTGCCTGTTGCTTTTCAATCCGGAGAGTCTCCTGCTGTTTCCTTGATTCTTCAAAACGGTCCTTCCATTCGGCTTCCTTTTCCTTATACTGTTTGTGAGTGGTGATATCACCAGAGAGAACCTGTTCCTGGAGCTCTTTAGGGGCTGAAGGTTTAGAAATTTCATAAATAAGTGAATCAGGCAATTGTTCCAATTCATTCGCTTGTTCCAAATTGGAACAAACAAATTCGTACCGGCTAATTAATCTGTAAACGTGAGTTTTTGTGAAACCTCCCAATGTATACCATTGCTCAAAGCACCCGTATCCTCGTTTAGACAGAACATCCTGTGCCTCTTTTAGTTCTTTACCAATTAGCGTTTTTGCCTTACCAGATATCGCTGTTATTCTGAACGCTTTATCTCTCAAAAAATCAGCTGTCTCATCGTCCACTGTGGAGTAGTCAAAAGTAACTGTCTCAACAGATTTAGTATCAATTTCAGCCAGATCGTTCGCGATTTCGGGTACCTGAGTGTCAATTTCAGAGGTGCCGTTCACTCTTTCTACAGTTTTTTTGTATACACCGCAATCAATATCATATTTACTGTATATGTTTTTAATCACGCTCTTTAGTGCACTATCTCTTACCAAGAGTACTGAGCACCCATCATTATGGCTGCAGAAGCAAGGGCAATCCTCTCTCATTTCATTACAGCCTGATTCAGTACCAATACGGGGCTTTTTCTTTTCAGGCTGTTTATCGGTTAAGTCATCCTCCTGGGCATCAATTGTATAATCTGTGGTATCAGGATTGCTAATAGCCTCATATTGTTTTAAAACCTTTTCAGATTTACATCCGAGGCCTTCAACCGCGTCAAGAACATCTCTGTTAAACCCTTCACTTTGTGGATCTTCTTCTCCAAACAAGCAATTACAATTACTGTCATTAAATGGGCAACGGTCCTGGTTGCAGTTCGGGCATTCCATTTCATTAGAGTCGCCGCTCCATTTATCGTCCCAATTGGGATCATCAATATAAATAGAACTCTCTCCTCCAGGAGTATACTGTGGGCAGTCTCCTGTTGGCTTAAAATCTCCATCCTTGGGATGCTCGGAGCACTTTACCTTACCGGATTTATCACTATCTTTTACAAACATGCACGTTGTGCAGTCTTCCTTCACTTCCTCAACCTCCTGCTCTGCCGACTCAAAATTGTTGCAGGCCACTTGATTTATTGATACACGGCGCTTTTTTAATTCGCATTTACGGTATTCTACAGATTCACCATAATCAATCGCATGATCACAGGCTCCACACTTCATGAAGTCCTTCCACATCTTATTGATTTGGTCTATAGGATCAGACTTTTTCTCGCTGAAAAACTTCTCAATCAATTCCCGCTTGGCCGCCATCCCCTTTTTGTTTGCACTGCAGCTGATAGACAGTGTACGTCGGCAGTCTGCCATGTGATCCGCATTATAGCTGGCACTTATGTCAGGCTGATCTTTGCAATACTGGCGTATCTGTTCCATTAACTGATGATCCAGGCTGTTTATATTTAACGTATTTTTATCATCCAGGCTGCCGGTCCACTCAGTTTTGTTATTAGGCTTTTTGGATCCGGCTCTACACTCAAAACGAATATGCTTTTTGTTTTCTCCCCAGCCTTCGGTAACGTCGACTACATAGGGGCATGTCCGACATTCCACATGTTCGATATCGTCCTTAACCTTTAAAGGATCTGTTGCGCTGGGCAGAAGCTTTAATTCATAGCCCGTTACGTCCGCATTTGTGGACTTCGGGAATTCAATTCCGCACTTTGTCCAATACGTTTTTTTTGCCAAATTTCCACCTTCTTTCTATAACTTGTCCTATAATTGTTCAAAAAAATTATTTAACTTCAATTTCTGTTTCCGAACGATTAATAGATTGAGATCTAAAGTACCTTAGGCCAATGGCAACAATTCTTTTTAAGGATTCTTGTATTTCTTCAGGTGTTCGGTTAATATAAGCACTGTTTGATACCTTAAGAGTCGTGTTACCAATTTTGTACTCTTCAACAATGCTATCTGGCTTTGCTTCAAATTTATGCATTTTGGTCACCTCAGTACATTTTATGGATAGTAGCTTGTATAATGTTCTAGGATATTTGTCTGAGTTTGATAATTTACATCTTCAACTCACGCTTGGGATAAGTTATTACCCGTCAAACAAGTTCAACGTCATTGAACTTGTTGTGTAAAAAAATATACCTGAATTTCCGATTCTGGTATCTCCAAAAAGCGTGACGCTGAGACAATCTCATCCTGAGTAAAAAATACCTTACCGTTGAGTTTCAATGAGAGCGTCCTTTCTGATACCCCCATTTTTTTTGCGAACACAGATTGCGTACCGAATTTTTCTACAATTCTACCACGCAATTTATTATAATCAAATGCCATACTTTTTCCTCCTCTCTAGTTCAATGTCTTTGAACTACTTTGAATATAACACCCTCCCAAATGAATGTCAATATTAATGTTCAAAATTATTTAACTTTCTAAACTTTATCTTGAACTTTTGTTCAAGATATGTTATATTCATTTGGAAAGGTGGGAGAAAAATTGGAAAAATTGAGTACAGCTGATAGGCTTAAGGAAATTATGAAATCTCAGAATTTAAGGCAGGTAGATATATTGGAAAAGGCACAGCCTTTCTGTAAAGAATACAATATAAAGATGAATAAATCTGATCTAAGTCAATATGTATCTGGACTTGTGGAACCTGGACAAGACAAATTAACAATTTTAGGAATGGCACTTGGAGTAAGTGAAGCATGGTTAATGGGTTATGATGTTCCAATGTTACCTACAAATACAAACCAAAAAAAAGAAAACTTTTCTATTTCTCAAAAAGAACAAACTCTTTTATATAGATATAGCGTATTAGACGATAAAGGCAGACATACAGTGGACACAATATTGGAAATGGAATACAACAGATGCAGTAAAATTCACGTTGTGGCTGCCCACAATGACAATGATTCACCAGAGCAGCTAAAACTTATGAGAAAGGATCTTAACGAATTATAATATTTTCACATATATCTGAGGTAGCTTATGAACAAATATGAAGCACTTATTACTAAAGCTAAAAGTGATGATTTATATATAATTGAAAAGACCTTTTATTCTGATGCTAAAGGGCTTATAAAAGATAATAAAATTGCCATAAATACCGTGATATCTACTTCTATCGAAAAAACCTGTGTATTAGCTGAAGAGCTTGGCCATTATTATACATCTGCCGGTGACATTCTTGATCAATCATTAACTGAGAACCGAAAACAGGAGACTCTCGCACGACGGTGGGCACACAAAGAACTTATACCTTTATCAACTTTTATTGAAGCATATGAAGTCGGAGTCAAAAATCGCTATGAACTGGCAGAGTTTTTGGAAGTTACAGAAGAATTCATATCCGAAGCTTTAGCCCATTACAAAAATAAATTTGGTTTATATTATACTTTAGAGAAATACATAATTTACTTTGATCCATTAGGGGTCTATAAAATGTTTCCGTAGTGTGTCGTTCCTTCATGAGGGATGTTGACTGAAATAAATAAAGGGATGTGTTTAATTATGAAACAGTATTGTATTTATCTGCGTAAAAGCAGAACAGATCTAGAGGCTGAAGCGAGGGGCGAAGGTGAAACCCTTGCCCGTCATGAGACGTCCCTCCTGGAACTTGCAAAACGGTTAAAAATTAATGTAACAGAAATATATAGGGAAATAGTATCCGGAGAAACTATAGATGACCGTCCTGTAATGCAACATGTTCTGAACGAAGTCGAACAGGAGATTTGGACCGGGGTCCTTGTTATGGAGGTTGAACGACTCGCCCGTGGAGATACTAAAGATCAGGGTATTGTTGCGCAGACTTTTAAATATAGTAATACCAAAATAATCACTCCTGTAAAAACATACGATCCAAACAACGAATATGACGAAGAATATTTTGAGTTTGGACTATTTATGAGCCGAAGAGAATATAACACCACAAAGCGCAGGTTACAAGGTGGACGTATTACTTCTGTAAAAGAAGGAAAATATGTAGGCAATAAACCCCCTTACGGATATGTACGGGAAAAGCTTTATAAACAAAAAGGATATACACTTAGAATTAATCCTGAACAATCTGAAATAGTAAAAATGATATTTGAATTATATACTAAAGGTGAGTCACAAGCCGATGGTAAAATAGAACGTCTGGGGGCATCCCTTATTGTACGCAAGCTGAATAATTTGAAAATACCCTCAATGAAAGGAGGCGTGTGGGTACCGACAACAATATACAGTATCCTACGTAATCCGGTATACATAGGTAAAATACGCTGGAACTCTAGGCCGACAATAAAGAAGATGGTAAATGGCCAAATACAGAAGAAGCGTCCGCGCGCCAAACCTGAAGAATGGACTTTGGTAAATGGATTACATGAGGCTATCATAGACAATGAAACATGGATTACGGCGCAAAATTACTTATCTTCCAATACACCTACTCCGGTTCCTTCCGACAAAAGTATAAAAAATCCCATAGCTGGTTTAATAGTATGTGGCTTTTGCGGTAGACGTATGGTAAGAAGGCCATACTCTGACAAAAATCCAGATACATTGATGTGTGCATCCACTGCATGTAAAAATATTAGTTCTCAATTGTCCTATGTTGAAGATCGGCTTATTCAATTACTTAGGGGCTGGCTGGACAAATATAAATTAGATCTTGCTACTATTACAAATAGTAATTTACAATCAAGTGTTCAAATTAATGTTATAAAAAAGTCTGTAAAAAAACTTGACGATGAGTTAAAAAATCTTGAAAAACAAACTAATAATATTCATGATCTTTTGGAGCAAGGTGTTTATACTGTTGAAAAGTTCCTTGAAAGATCCAGAAATTTAACAAATAGGATTGATGAAATCAATTCTGAGAGAAAATTATTAGTGGAAGATATCAAACAACAATCTTACAGGGAAGAAAACCAAAAAGTTATTATTCCTAAAGTTGAAAAGATTATCGAATTGTATGATGTGATTGATGATCCAGTAATAAAGAATGAATTACTTATAGAAGTTATTGAAAAAGCTGTTTACACCAAAAAGGTAAATGGTAGGTGGCATAATAAACCTGATGACTTTGAACTCATTTTATATCCGAAATTGCCCAAATAGTTATAATTATCACCGATAACATATCGGCACTGAAGAATTGGCTCATATGGAAATAATTTCTGCAATTGTTTACCAGCTCACCAAGGATTTAACAGTTGAAGAGATTAAAAAGAGCGGCTTTGATACCTATTTTGTGGATCATACACTTGCAGTATATCCCATAGCTGCATCCGGAATGCCTTTTACAGCCACCTACTTCCAATCAAAAGGTGACCCTATTACAGATTTAATAGAAGACCTGGCAGCTGAACAGAAAGCAAGAACGACTTATGACAATATTCTAAGACTCGCGGATGATCCTGATGTTAAAGACCCTATAAAATTCCTCCGAGAGAGAGAAGTAGTTCATTTCCAGAGATTTGGCGAGGCCTTGAGAGTAGTTCAGGAAAATCTGGATTCCAGGAATTATTATGCCTTTAATCCTGCGTTTGATAATAAGCCCAGATGATGCAGTTTCCTTCAACAAATTAGTAAGGCTCCCTGAATTGTTCATAGGAGCCTTAATTTATACTCAGTTAATATAACTTTTTACACAGACAGAAGCTTTTACTGTGATTTTATCAATATATTTTCCATAGATTATTTGGATAGATTATTTGGGTTGTTTCCCTATATAAGCCAATATTCCTCCATCTACATAAAGTATGTGGCCATTTACAAAATCTGAAGCTGAAGATGCCAGAAAAATAGCCGGGCCCTGTAGATCTGCCGCTTCTCCCCAACGTGCCGCCGGAGTTTTTGCAATTATAAACTGGTCAAACGGGTGTCTGGAGCCATCAGGCTGCAGTTCACGAAGAGGTGCTGTCTGCGGAGTTGCAATATAACCCGGACCGATGCCGTTACACTGGATGTTGAACTCCCCGTATTCCGAGGCAATGTTTTTAGTAAGCATTTTGAGTCCGCCCTTTGCGGCTGCATATGCGGCTACGGTTTCACGTCCAAGTTCACTCATCATTGAGCAAATATTTATTATTTTACCGTGACCGCTTTTTATCATGCCCGGTATAACTGCTTTTGAAACAATGAAAGGCGCATTCAGATCTACATCTATAACCTGCCTGAATTCCTCGGCACTCATTTCACACATTGGAATACGCTTTATAATACCAGCATTATTCACAAGAATATCAATTGTTCCGATATCGTTTTCAATCTGTGCAACCATCTCATTTACTTTTGCTTCATCGGTTACATCACATACATAGCCATGTGCCCTTATACCCTTTTCTGCATATGCCGCAATTCCCTTATCGACGAATTCCTGCTTTATATCGTTGAATACAATGGTTGCTCCCGCTTCTGCAAATGCGCTTGCAATTGCAAAACCAATACCGTAAGACGCTCCTGTTACCAGCGCTGTTTTACCCTCCAGTGAAAACTGCTTTAACAAACTCATGCTCCCTCTCCTCTCAAAAATACATAGTTTTTATCTACATAATCATTCTAATCTTTATCTCAGATCCTTCATCGCTACGGCATCCATATCATTGAAGGCCTGATTTTCACCCACCATACCCCATATGAAAGTGTAGGCCCTGGAACCGGCTCCCGCATGTATTGACCAGCTTGGTGAAATAATGGCCTCCTCATTCCGGACAACTATATGCCTGGTCTCAGAAGGTTCGCCCATATAATGCATTACAAATGCATTCTCGGGTATATCAAAGTATAAGTAAACTTCCATACGTCTGTCGTGGGTATGACAGGGCATTGTGTTCCATACACTTCCGGGTTTGAGGGAAGTCATTCCCATAACCAGCTGACAGCTTTCTACCTGGCCCGGAAGTATGTATTTGCAAATGACTCTGTGGTTGGATTCATCGAGACTGCCAAGTTCAACCTTGTTCTCATCTTTTATTATTACAACACCTTCTTCAGAATTGCCCTCTTTTTTTATCAAAACCGTAGGGTAGGCTTTGTGAGCAGGGGCACTGTTTAAATAGAACTTTGCCGGATTACTGCCATCCCGGCTGGCAAAAGAAATATCCCGTACCCCCATCCCGATATACATACCATCCCTGGAATCCACTTCATAGGTTCTGCCATCAATTGTAATGTCGCCTTTTCCCCCGATATTAATGATTCCCAGCTCTCTTCTCTGAAGGAAACAATCGGCTCGCAGCTCTTCTCCTGCCGTTAGTTTTAAGCTGCCGGATACAGGGGTTGCCGTTCCGGTTATGATTCGGTCTATATGGCTGTATACCAGCTTAATCTCATCGGGCTGAAATAATCCCTGTATTAAAAACTCTTCTCTCAATCTTTCCGTCGTGTAATTTTTCACATCTTTAGGTGATGCAGCTGTTCGAATTTCCATGTTATCCCACCACAACCTTTCTTACGTCAATAAATTAAAATGCAAAATACTTTCGCAAGTACAGCCTTTGCAACTTTGCAATTTCAGTATATCAGTCCGGTTATGCTAATTCTTGTGATAAATTTTCATAAATATTGCAAATATTGAACAAACAATTTATAATTGAGTTAACTCATAACCTTATTTATAGGAGGAAATTTAATGAGAGAATTTTCTTCATGCAAGCAGGCAATCAACTTCTGTATTTCACAAAAATATTTTTCCATAGCCCACCTGTATAATGACGAAAAACCTATGGATATGCATATACATGATTGCTATGAGATCTATTATTCCATTTCAGGGGGTAAGCAATTTCTCATTGACAATAGCTTTTACGATATAATTCCAGGTGATATTTTTTTAATAAACCAGTACGAAAGCCACTATTTAGCCCAGATAGACAAGGAGGTTCACGAGAGGATCGTTTTGTCCATCTATCCCGACTACCTTTCAAGCCTTTCGTCTGAAAAAACCGATCTCAACAATTGTTTTAAGCTCAGAGATTCCTCTGCTGCCCATAAACTCCATCTCGACCCTGAAGCACAAAAACGTTTTATCTATTTTATTCATAAAATCCTTGACTCCGGCGGATTTGGTTCCGATCTGACAGAACAGGCTGCATTTGTTGAATTAATGGTATTTTTAAACAAAGTCTTTAATAAGAACAGCAATCATCAACAGGCAGAAAACCAGGCAACAAATCATGCCCAGGTAGACGATATTTTAACCTACATAAATCGGAATATTCAACACAACCTGACCATTGAAACACTTTCAAGCTACTTTTTTATAAGTGACTCATACCTGTGCAGGATTTTTAAGGCCACCACCGGCACAACAATAAACAAATATGTTACTGCAAAAAGAATAACCATAGCCAAAGCTTTGCTGAACGAAGGAATGTCGGTGACGGAAACCTGTGAAAAATGCGGTTTCAACGATTATAGTAATTTCCTGAAAGCCTTTATCAAAGCTGTTGGAATATCACCAAAAAAATATGCGCAATTTAACAGATAAAAGCTGTCCGGATTAATGAGTAAAATATTAAATCCGCCGTGCCTTTATCAGGCTATGTGAGGAACGTACCGAAAAAGACATATATTCAATTGTCAAATCTACAATCAAAAAAAATTCCCCTCTATTAATCAGCGGATTTTTCGGGAAAAGTTGGGTCTTTTTAGCAAAATGTAATATAATTTTAATATTCCCGGAACAAACAGGAAAATCCCGAAAAACCTTATTAATTAGTCTTTCGGGATTTTTCAGAGAGAATTCAATTTACGGTGGGTATTAGCTCACACACGATTTCCAGTTGAAAGAATTATCATAATAAAATAAGTAATGTCACATATATAAGATATTATTTTGCTCGCACCATTCAATTGCCAACTTTTTGAATGCTTCATCACGGAATCTGTACCAGGTATCTTCAACGCCATATCTGCAAATGGTATCTTTAAACCTTCTGAATGCTCCACGTCCTTGAATAACAGAGTAAAGTGCATTGCTGATCCTTTCATTACTCAGGGAACCACAGAAAGCTTCCATGATGCTGTATTCATGTATATCCCACTTGTCCGGCAATTCAATATACTTGCCGTTGCCCCAGTCCATCAGCACATCCAGTGCTTCATTTATGGAATCCCGCTGCCAGTCCGGGTACTCTGCAAAATCATCATTTTCATCCGATTCTTCAGCAATTCCAAGATCTTCAGAACTGACAGTAATTACTTCACCTTCTATATTCTTTTAATAAAATAATCATATCTCTGTAATAATACCTTGTTTGGCTTTAATCGCTCTGTATTCTTCGTTATTATTTCAAAGTATTCGGCATTTATCGGCACATTATTAGCTCTTTGTTGATATCTGAGTGTATTTATCACTTAATTGATTTATCCTATTTTATCATATAGCCTCTGTCTTTAAAAGGTTATAGTATAATTCAGGAAATTTATTGACATTATAATTTTAGTTAAGTATAATTAAGTAAATTATACTTTACTTAATTGGAGAAAATGAGCGGAGGTGCTCAGATGTTCATAGGAAGAAAAAGAGAACTGAACGATTTAAAACAACGTTATGAAAACGGCAAGTTTGAATTTGCCGTTATGTATGGCCGCCGGCGTGTGGGTAAAACCACTCTTATCAATGAGTTTGTCAAAGATAAGGAAGTCATTTTCTACACAGGTATTGAAGGCAATGAAAAAGAAAATCTTGAAGGACTGAGCAAAAGCATCTACTCTTTATCACAGGACTTTGCAGATACCTCATCAAGCTTTGCAAGCTTTCAGGAGGCTTTGGAGACTGCGTTCAGAATTGGCGAAAAGCGGAGAATTGTGTTTGTAATTGACGAGTATCCTTACATTGCAGGCAGTTATAAGGCACTCTCGTCGATTTTACAGATTCTGATTGACAGGAATAAAAACGCCTCCAAAATGTTCTTGATTTTATGTGGTTCTTCTCTTTCATTCATGGAAAATCAGGTACTTGGCTACAAAAGTCCTCTTTTTGGCAGACGCACCTGTCAATATAAAATCATGCCGTTTGATTACTTTGAAACAAAGGATTATTACAATAAATTCAGCAACACTGATTTGGCTGTCATCTATGGTATAACAGGCGGTATTCCGCTTTATATGTCGCTTATGAATGATAATCTGAGTGTTGAAGAGAATATCAAGACAAATTTCTTGGTGCCAAACGCATATTTATTTGAAGAACCCTCAAATTTAATAAAGCAGGAATGCCGTGATCCAGCCCAGTATAATTCAATCATAAAGGCTATTGCCACAGGCTCTTCCAGAATGTCAGAAATCTGTTCCAAAACAGGGCTTGATACAGGACTTACAACAAGTTATCTCAATAAACTTATGTCTCTTGGCATTGTAAAAAAAGAAATGCCGTTCGGAACAGACAGTTCACGCAAAACAATTTATGCGCTGGAAGATTCCATGTTCCGTTTCTGGTATCGTTTTATTCCGGATAACCTGGCGACAATCAATCGCAGTCTTACCGACATTGTTTATAAAAAAATCGCTCTTCAAATCACCTCCTTTATGGGCGGTGTCTTTGAAGAAATTTGCAAGCAGTATTTATGGGAGCTGAACAGGCAAGGAAAAGCCGTCGTCACTTTCACGGATTTAGGACGCTGGTGGGGTAACGACCCGAAAAATAAGTGTGAGGCCGAAATTGACATTATAGGCACAGCCGACGATAAAACCGCCTTTTTCTGCGAATGTAAATGGACAAACGAAAATGTTGACACCAGCGTTCTTGATACGCTTTTTGAAAGAAGTAAGCTTTTCAGCTTCACTAATATTTATCTTTATCTTTTCGCAAAAACAGGCTTTACCAAAGGCTGTATAGATAAGGCAAGAGGGCTTGGAAATGTTGAGCTTATCACTTTCGATGAGATGATGAAATGATTAATACCGGGAGGTTCAAAAAATAACCGGCCTTATCCGGCCGGTTATCTGACAATTTTTCATATTTTACTTTTTAAGAACCCACACCAGCATTTCACCGGGCTTTCTGTTGCCCCACATAAAGTATGGAACCGCCTTGAATTCCACTTCCTTTTCATTGACTGAATAGGTCTTGTATAAGGCATCTTCCCAATTTTCTTCATTTGTCCTGATTGCCTTTCCTTTTATGACAACTGCTCCATCGGTCAGATTTTCGTCTGTTTCGGCTGATAATTGTGAATTGACATCTATGGATATGGCCGACAGGATTCCGCCGTTGTCTATTTCCTCCAGACAATATACCAGCGGTCCTCTTTGAATTGCCACTCTTCCTGCATTGGCACGGACCTTGGGATTTGCCTGAATTATATCAATGGTCATATCCAGGCAAAGTTCAATTTCGTCTCCTGCCTTCCAGCTATCTGTAAATACCGCATAGCCGTTTTCCACTTTTGCATTACCATCGGTTTTTTTGCCGTTTATGGAGGCAGACCAGTTTTTGCACCAGCCCGGTATCCTGAAAGCAAGAGATGTGTTACCGGCAGTTGAGGCCACTACCGTCATTTTTATTCTGCCATTCCATGGATAACGGCTTTCCTGTTTCAGCTTTATTTTCCCCGCCTCAAGTTCTATGTCAGCTTCTCCTCCGATGTACAGATGAGTATAAACGGTATTTTTATTATAGGAATAAATATATTGGTTTAGTGAAGTCAGAAGCCTTGCAATATTAGGCGGACAGCAGGCACAGCCGAACCATTTTTGTCTTACAGGCTTCACATGATGCTTTCCCGGATTTTTTTCGGAAGCCTCGGGCCATACCTCCAGAGGATTGACATAGAAGAAATGTCTTCCGTCACGGGACATTGCACCCAGCACAGTGTTATAAAGGGCCCTCTCCATAACATCCCCGTATTCGCCAAGCTGTTCCAGCTGCAGCATTCTATGGGCAAAAAAGATCAGCCCTATTGAAGCACAGGATTCGGCATATACTGTATCATTGGGAAGGTCATAATCAAATGAAAATGCCTCTCCATGGTGGGTTGAGCCTATGCCCCCTGTTATATACATCTGTCTGTTTACCATATTGCTCCAAAGACGTCTGCAGGCATCCAGCATTGATTTGTCACCGGTTTCTCGTGCAAGGTCGGCCATGGCAGTATACATATAAACAGCCCTTACTGCATGCCCCACTGCCACCTCCTGCTGGCGTACAGGTTTATGGGCCTGATTGTATTCAAGCTCCGGTGATGGTACCTGTCCCCTGTTCCAATGGGAATACCAGCCTCTCTTTTCACATTCCTTTATAAAGAAATTAGGTTCTTTTCCCCTCTCATCTATAAAGTATTTACTCAGTTTAAGATATCTTTCGTTACCGGTTGCTTCATACAGCTTTACAAGTGCCAGCTCAACCTCCTGGTGTCCGTCATAGCCCTGGATTTTTTCCGGCTCAGGACCAAATACCGAATCAATATTATCTGCAAAGCGGCACATAACATCCAGCAGTTTCCTCTTTCCGGTTGCTTTATAATAAGCAACAGCCGCCTCCATCATATGACCTGCAACATATAATTCATGGCATTCATGAAGATTTGTCCACTTTTTCCCGGGATCCTTCAGTATAAAATACGTATCCAGGTAACCATCAGGCTGCTGTGCCTTCTCTATAATATCAATAATTCCATCCGCCAACTCTTCAAGCCTTGTATCAGGATGGGTCTGAAGACTGTAGCCTACCGCCTCCAACCATTTTGCCACATCACTGTCCTGGAAGACAAGTCCTCCGAATTCACCGTTCTCAAGTCCAGCAGCAATTTTGAAGTTTTTTACGGCAAAACTGGGTTCGGCATCCGGAATACGGTCATTTAAAGCCTCCCACTGATAAGGTAACACAGTATTTCTGACAAGTTCCACATATTCCGACCAGAATGGATCTGAAACAGTCACATTTTTAATTGAAACGGGTTGAGAAGTAATAATTTTATCCATAGAAATCCCTCTCCTTTTTTAAAGGTGTATAAAACTGTATGTTGCTGATATACTAAAATGCCTTTACAATATAAGTATGACAAATAAAACAGCAATTGTAAGTAGATAAAAAACACAAAAGGTGGATAATATTAACCTATGTATTATTTAAAAACAGATATCACAAAACCCTTGAATTTTTTATCAGCGGGAGTATTCACTTCCGATACAGTCTGGCAGCACATGGAGCGTGTTATTGACAGCTTTGAAATTATTATTGGTATACGCGGAAATATATATATCCAACAGGACGATGACAGATTTGTTTTGGGAGAAGGCGATTTTCTGCTGCTGCTTCCCGGCCATACACACAGTGGATATGCCGCTTCAGCAAAGGGTACTTCTTTCTTCTGGCTGCACTTCCAATGTAACGATAATCATATAATACTGGATGAGAAGGATGCACTTGAAGATATTAAATTGACAAATAATAATCCCTATTTTACAGGGTTTGAGGACAAAATCCTGTTACCCGGCTTTTTTCACCCATACAATCTGGAAAGGCTAAGTATTTTATTTCATCAGCTGCTGCACGTCTCAGAGTCCAATTATTATTCAAGACACAGTATGAATTACTTTTTGACCTCACTGGCTATCGAGCTCACAGAACAAACCCTCTCCCAGGCATCAGGGAAAAAAGGTAACATGGACGGAAAGGAAAAACTCTCAACGATTATAGAATGGTTAAATATCCATTACACCGGTCATATATCTTTGACATCAGCGGCTTATGAGTTTAATTATACTAAAGAATATCTGGCACGGTACTTTAAAAAGCATATGGGAATGAGTATGCAGGAATATATAAATAAAATCAGAATTGCAAAAGCAAGGGAACTGCTTATCCAATCAGATAAAAATGTGAAGGAGATCTCATCAGAATTGGGCTTCTCTGATGATAAGTATTTTTTAAGGCTTTTCAAGCAGCATGAAAAAATAACCCCCCGGGAATACCGGAGGGCTTATTACAAGCTTCATATGAATAATATTTGAGAATTGCTATTGGTTCAGCCTTATTTACCCAAAATATTATTGGTTAAAGCAACAGGTTTATATAATATCTTTTACCTTTCGCCTGGTTGAGCCTGCCGTCCTTCCATTCCATTTCTATTTCAAAGCCTCCCCGTGCAACCCAATGTCAATAAGTTAAGAATTAGAAGAAATTTTTTACTAAGAGTAGATCATATGGAAATATGTGACCTACTCTTTTTTTGTAGTAAATTTATAGTAAATTTTTAAAAATGACTTGACAAATATCCGAAATTTTGCGGCGAAGCCACTTAAATATATTTTTTTATTTAAGGAGGCTACCCCATGAAACATGAGTCACCACAAGTATTAAAGCAAACCCTATCAAACATAATCTCAGAGATGCAGACATCTCTTGATTTGTTTGTGATGCAACCGGGAAAGGATTTTGTAAGAAATCGCAAACTCACTTTTTCCCAAACAGTCAAATTCTTTTTGAGTATGGGTGGAAATACAGTCCGCAAAGAACTATTAGACTTTTTTGATTACAGTTCCTATTGTGTTTCTGCTTCTGCATTTTCTCAACAAAGAGCAAAGATTTTGCCAGAAGCGATGGATTTTTGTTTCATTCGTTTACAGAATCTTTTAAAGGACTTCGCAATTATCATGGTTATCGACTGCTTGCATGCGATGGTTCAGATTTGGCCATTAACTATAATCCAAAAGATATTATGACTTATCGGAGGCATAATTCTGTAGAAAAAAATGAAAAGGGTTATAATCAACTGCATTTAAATGCTTTGTATGATTTAGAAAATCGTATTTACTTGGATGCCATTATCCAACCAGGGCGCCATCCGAATGAAGCACAGGCTTTGATTGCTATGATGGAACGTTCTAATCTTGATCGAAAAACCATACTAATTGCGGATAGAGGTTATGAAAGTTACAACATTCTGTCTCATGCGCAGGAAAAAGGTTGGAAATATTTGATACGGATTAAAGACTTGGGAAGTCGCGGAATTATTACAAATTTACCGTTGCCAGATACAGAGGAGTTTGATTGTAAGTTATCTCTAGTACTTACTAAAAAGCAAACCAAGGAGGTAAAAGCCCATCCAGAACAATACCGCTATCTTACAAATAAATCTGTTTGTGATTTTCTGGATCCAGTAAAAAATCCTTTTTACACACTCTTCTTCAGAGTACTGAGATTCCCAATAACACAAGATACTTATGAATGCATCATAACAAACCTGGATTCAGAAGAATTTCCACCGGAAGAAATCAAAAAGTTATATGGTTGGAGATGGGGAATTGAAAGGTCTTTCCGAGAGTTAAAATATACGATTGGCCTAACAAATTTCCATGCCAAAAAGGTGGAGTATATCCTACAAGAAATATTTGCCAGATTAATCATTTACAATTTCTGCGAACGAGTTACAACAGGGATTGTCATACAGCAGAAAAATACAAAGTATATATATCAGATAAACTTTGCTATTGCAGTAATGATATGCAAGCAATATTTTAAAGACAGGATACCTCCACCCACTGTTGAAGCACTCATTCAAAAGAATGTCCTTCCTGTGAGAGAAGGTCGAAAGGCTCCGCGAAAAGTCAGACCCAACTCTGCAGTAAGCTTCTTGTATAGAATAGAATAGCATAAATAGAATAAAAAATTAATAAAAAACGGCAGATGTGTCATCTGTCTTATTTGCATGCAAAAAAGCAGTCAAAAATAGAAAAACTATTATTGACTACTTTTCATTTTGATTTTTAAACCAATTGATTAGCTTAACTTATTGACATTCGTTTTGCGACACTCCCTTTTAATCAGCTTTAATCGGCAGTAATGCTTCTGGATTCCCGTTCGGCTGCAACCTCTTCGGGTGTTTTGACTCTTTGTCTCACTGCACCGCGGTAGCCTTCATTTGTGGGAATCAGATTTCCCCCGGCAAATCGTGCTTTGGCGGCCTTAATACCTTCAACATACTGAGGAAGCCATTTTTCCTGAGCTATAAGCATTTCATCAATCATCTGCCATATTTCAGGAGGATTGCAAACGGCTCCGGTAAGCGGATCCATCAAGGCCGACTGTTTCAGCAGATTTACGTCCCCTGATACCGCCGCTTCCACAGCAAGCCTCTGCACCCATATGGATTGTGAGCAAACGGCCGCACAGCCCAGCGGCAAATCTCCGACCCTTGGAACAGATATACCGTTGCCGTCCACATAACATGGGACTTCAACCACCGACTCCTCCGGGAGGTTTGTAATGCAGCCATCGTTCATCACATTAAAATGACCTCTGTACCTTCTTCCGGTTTCCAGGGACTCGATTATATAGGAACAGTGCTCTCTGCCTCTGGACGAACCGTCATATTTCTTTGGAGGTTCGGCAAGTATTTTGGGGTAATCGGTTTCAAACCAGTTGCGCTCTTCCCGTGTAATCCTCAAATATCCGCCGGTTTCACCGTTAATCCAGCTATCAAGGTTTATCCACTTCATTATTTCCTCCGGTCTCTTGCGGTACCAGGCCACATATTCCGAAAGATGGCCGTTTGACTCTGTGGAATAATAACCAAATCGCTTAAGTATATCAATTCTGACCTTTTCTTCCTCACTGAACCTGGAGTGTGCCTCGAAACCGGAGAGTATTTTGTCCAGCTGTTCTTTTCCGTTGTGCTTTACCGAAATATACCAGGTTTGATGGTTTATACCGGCACAGATGATATCAAGTTCGCTCCTTGGTACTCCAAGCACCTGAGCAATCTGATCCTCACCGTGAATTTCACCGTGGCAAAGCCCTATGGTGCGGACTCCTCCATACTTATTGCAGGCCCAGGTTGCCATGGCATTAGGATTTGAGTAGTTTAACAGAATAGCTCCCGGAGCCGAAACTTCTCTTATGTCCTTGCAAAAATCAAGCATTGCAGCAATAACACGCTGTCCGTACATAATACCCCCTGTACAGAGAGTATCGCCCACACATTGGTCGACACCGTATTTAAGCGGTATGTCTATATCTGTTTCAAAAGCATCCAGACCTCCAATACGAACACAGTTAACAATATATTTTGCATCCTTGAAAGCCTCCCGTCTGTTGGTTGTGGCCTGGATTTTAGTGGTAATGCCATTGGCCTCCAGATCCCTCTGACACAATTCCGTCACCTTTTGAAGATTATCTCCGTTAATGTCGGTAAAGGCTATTTGAATATCCCTGAATTCAGGAACCGACATAATGTCTGTAAACAGTGTTCTCGTAAAAACAAGACTTCCGGCTCCTATAAAAGCAACTTTAAAACTCATAAACTCACTCCCGTTATAATTTGTTGTATTTGAACAAAACAGTCCAAGATAAAAATCAACCTGCAAAAGTCTTTACATGTCTGATATAAGTATAATTCATCAGTAATTCCAATGTGTAAAAAATAAATACTTAACTATAAAAATGCAATAAATCGTTGTATTAATTCTATTTATAAATTATTATTAAATTAGGATTTGCGCAGAATTTAAAAAGCCATAAATATGGCTTAGGAGGTTAATATGAGTATATATAATATTGATAACCGCTATGCCAGACCCGAAGCGTTTTATGCTTTGAATCTTACTGAATTCCAAATGCCTCCTCACAGTCATAACCGCTGCGAAATAATGTATGCCGTTTCAGGAAACTGTATTGTTTCTGTAAAAGAAGAAATGATCACGCTGAAGGAAAACCAGTTTATATTTCTTGATCAGAATGTAGCCCACTGTTTATATATTAAATCAACTCCTCCATGTTCAATTTTAAATCTGGAATTTTTCTGCAGTCCAAAAAAAGGAGGGATCGATTTAAATGAGATGCTGGACAATAGTGAAGCCTATGGTCGGTTTATAAAAAGCAAAGAGGATTTTCTTGTTCTTAATGACAACGGCAAGGTTGGTTATGCTCTTAAGGATCTCATTTCAGAACTTGAAAAGAAAAAATCCAGTGACCAGTTCCTGCTTCGGCTTCTTTTTTTCCGGATGCTTGCGGAATTTACCAGGGTCATAGGACAGGACGGTCATTATCAGGGCAGCCTGCACTTAAGGAAAGCTCAGAAGTATATTACCGAACACCTGTATGAGGATTTGAATGTTGAAATGATTGCTGAATACACCGGGATAAACCATACTTATCTTCAAACCCTGTTTTCAAAACAATTTCATTGCGGTATTATTGCTTATGTAAACAAATTACGTATGGAACATGCTGCCTTTCTGCTCAACAACAGCAGCATGAATATTACCGATATGGCATTTCATTTAGGGTTCAACAGCCGGCAGCATTTTGGCTATATATTTGAAAAACATTATAATATGAGCCCGCAGCAGTATAGAAAGCTGAAAGGTCAGAATATTAAAGCCGATACCGGAGCAGGGCAGTGGTATGCAGATGAAAACGGCCATTTCAGCAATCAGGTTTTGCTGAAAGAATAATAAATAAGGCCTATTCCCAAAAGCAATATTTTTGCCCGGGAATAAGCCTTTTCTTTGTTATCTGCAATACAAGCTGCAGGTCCTGCTTATATTCTATAATTTAACTGCTATTATCTAAAACTGCGAGGTTTTCGCAAATTATTTCAAAATTGCGCCTGCTGTAAGAGCGTTTTCTATCTGCTCATTTCCAAACAGGTATACGATTATCATTGGCAAGCTTGTAATAATCATGGCAGCTCCGATTTGTCCCCAATGGGACACTCCTATGCTTACAAAGAAGTTAAGCAAACCAACCGTCAAAGGTCGAATCTTGTCATCGGCCGCTAAAATAAAGGCCAGAAAAAATTCAATGCCGCAGGTATAAACCGGTCTCAGGTATTCAGACTCAAAAGTCCTGATGAAGTGATCTTTTGTTATAAAAAACTTTATAAGATACTGCAGGCTAAAAAAGCTACAAGTATGCTGGAGGCTTCAGGCGTATTATACAACTTTCTTGCAGGTATAAATGATATTATTGAACAGGAAAACTCCGAAAACGATACACAGCTGAAAAAAAAGCTGAATGCTATTACAGCATGCATAAAAAATAATTTAAAAAATGATATTTCACTTGAGGAGCTGGCTGCACAGGCAGGTATTTCTTCCTCATACCTCTGCAGAATATTTAAAAAGGAATTCGGCATCAGCCCCTTTACCTACATTCTCCAGTGCAGAGTTAATACAGCAAAAGAGGAGCTTATAAATTTTCCTGATAAAAGTGTGAAAGCTATATCCCTGGATACGGGTTTTAAAAACTGCAGCTATTTCGGCTCGGTCTTCAGGGAATACGAAGGCTGCTCTCCCGGCAGATTCCGAAGGTTGTATTCCAACCCTTAGAAGAAATTTTAAATCCAGGACAGCCTTTCAGTTAAGCATAAAAATAAAGAATGTGCATTTTTTTAGTAATTGTATATTCTTTGGATTTGATACTAATCAGTAATTTTAATGTTATAATAAAACTAATTATGTAAATAAAAAGACTTGGAGCAATAGTATGATTATCAGACATTTAAGAAAAATTATCAAATTACTATCTGTCAGAGCCTCAAATAAGTATCTTCTGAAATATTTTATCACTTACTTTACCGTTTTAATAATACCGCTGGCAATAGGTTATGTATATTATATCAATACATACAAAATTGTAATTCTGATGCCATAAATGAAAATAATACCATTTTAAGGCAGGCGTCTTCCATTCTGGAGCAGAGATTTGAGGAAGCAGATTCTATGGCGGATCAAATTATTTCAAATAGCTATGTAAGTGCGTTTCAGGGTATCAAAAATCCTTTACAGTATCCTAATTCATATTCAATCATCAGAACAAGGGATAGCCTTACCAATTACAATACCTCCAACAAATTTGTATGGAATTATTTTATCTTTTTCAACAAAAGTGAAATGGTTATTAACAATCAAATTACCTATACTTACGAGCAATTTTATAAACGGTATATGAGCTATAAAGGGCTTCCGTATGAAGAATGGTATGACAAGATGACCGAAAATCTTTGTGAAGGCGGACTGTCCGGAGAAATAGAAGCCGAGCTTTACAATTATACTCCCTCCGGCGCTGTGGGTATGACAATGGTTACCTATTCAAAACCCTTGATTTCCTATGGGCAAAATGATGGCATCGTTATGCTGGTATTTAATAAGAAAGAAATAACCGATCTTTTATCTTCAATAAATACCTATGATGGCGGAGTAACATATATAGAAAACAAGGAAGGTAAAATCATAACATACTTTTCAGGTGAAAAATGCGATATTCAAAAACAACCTTTCTCACAAGGCTTATAAACGGGGAGTTTAACTCCCAGGAGGAAATAGAAAAGGTGGCCAGGTGTATCAGTCTCAATTTTAAAGGCAGCGTATACTGCATTATTATATTTAGATTCGATACCGACCTGAACAACTATGATACTCTGGAATTGACAATTGTAAGTTCCTTCAAGCAATTGCTGCGGGAAATACTTGGCAGGGTGGTGCCCGATGCTCTTATCTGCGATCTGGATGAACAACAGCTGGTGATGCTTGTTGATTATCCTGCATTGCAGCAGGGACGGCTTAACCCTTATATTGAAGATGTGTCAGCCAGACTGAAGCAGGAAATGCCTAAAAATCTGTTCGAGAGCCTTTTGATCTCCTGCGGCAATATTGTTGATCAGCTGATTGATATACCCGTATCCTTTGAGAAGGCAAAGCTGGCGTTCAAAATCAACTCCGCCAACAGACACAGCAATATTCTGTGGTATGCCGGAACCGGTAATTATACCGTTAACTACTATTTCCCTACCGATTTGCAGACAAAGCTTATAAATAATGTCAAGTCAGGTGATAAAGGGGCTGTCAAGTCCATCCTGAACATTCTCTTTACCAAAAATTTCATGGACTCAAACCTCTCGACCTCACTGCATAAACTATTTATTTACGAGCTGCTGGGTGTTATTATAAAACTGTGGAATCAGATCGGCTCTGATGAAAAGACCTATAACTATATCATAAGCAATACCGACAATATTGACAAATATAGTGAACTTAAGCAGATAAAAATAATAACCGACTCTTATTACATGCTTTGTGAAATAATGAACGGACAATCGGATAAACAGAACTTGAATACCAATAATCAAATAATTGAGTACATAGACGAATATTATCTTGACTGCAATATATCACTTGCTTCTATAGCTGATAAATTTAACATGAACGAATCTTATCTATCATATATATTCAAACAGCAAAGCGGTATAAAGCTTTCTTCATATATTGAGCATTTAAGGATTCAGAAGGCTAAAGAGCTTTTGGGAAATACCGCCCTGCCTATAAATGAAATTGCAATAAAAACAGGATATTTGTCTACAAATACTTTTTGCCGGGCCTTTAAAAGGGTAACCGGTATTAATGCAACCACCTTCAGAGGCAGTAATGTATAATTGTATAATTGAAACTGTTTTAGTTTACCCTTTAAAGTGAACACAGCCTTTTTCCAGTTCCCCTTACAGGGTATGGTTGTTTATTACAGGCAGCCGTAAGCTACAGCTCTTATACGGTGGTGGTGATACTCTTCCATATTTGGGTCCATTTGATGCATATATACCACAGAGAAACCTTCCTCCGGATCAATAGCTACATATGTACCGGGATATCCCGTCCAGCCGAATTCTCCAATAGAACCGTTGGAATTTCCTTCTGCCGTATTCATCATGGTTCTGACCCCCAGGCCATAACCATAACCTGCAACATAGGAAAAGGTATAATCCTTAAGCTGGGCTTCATTCAGATGATTCGCCCGCATGAGATCTATGGTCTTTCTGCCGATTATCCTTATTCCATCCAGACTACCTCCATTTGCCAGCATTTGAGAAAATCTCAGGTAGTCACCCACTGTGGAATAAAGCCCTGCTCCACCTGCTTCATACAATGCATCCGGCTCATGGAACTCGTCCAGCACGGCCGCACATTTTTTCAGTTCTCCAGATTCATCCTTTTTGTAAAAGGACGCCATTCTTGACCGGATACCGTCCCTGAAACGATAGCCTGTATCTTTCATTCCCAGAGGCCCTAATATTTCATCCTGCAAAAATTGTCCTACCGTCTTACCTGATACAAGCTGTATCAATGCGGCTATTATATCGTGTCCGTAGCCATACAGCCAGTGGGTTCCCGGATCAAATGCAACAGGCACGCTTCCCAGGGCCTTTACTTCGGTTACAATATCATATTTTCCGTATTTCTTTTTTAGTTCCCCGGTTACTTTTGACATTTCCAGAGCTGTAGGAGAGTTACCAAATGCATACGGCATCCCGACGGCCATAGTAAATGCATGCTTTATCAACATTGGACTGACGGCTTTTCTTGTACCCACGCTGCCGTCGTGTGCCGTAACGAATACCTGCGTATCCCTGTATTCGGGAAAATACTCGTAAATAGGCTCATTTAAAAGGAATTTCCCTCTTTCGTACAGCATGAGGGCTGCCGTACAGATTACAACCTTTGTCATGGACCACAGCCGGTAAACCGTATCTTCGGCTATGGGCCTTTTTTCTTCCAGATCGGCATAACCGGAATACCCCTGGTATAAGGTTTTTCCATCCTTGGCAACAGCGCAGCCGCAGCCTGCAGGTCCATTTTCTGCAAACTGGTTCAATAATGCTGATAAATCATCAAATTTAGACATAACAAACCACCTCTTTTCCGATAGTCACACGCTTTAATACCCCGGTATCATACTGTCATCAAGCCTGTAATATGTTTCCGATTCTTCTTTTATACGGCTTATTTCCACAAAAGTTACTTCATTTTTGCTCAAGGTGAGCTCAAGTAACAGCTTATTTCCAGTACAGCTCAATTTGTCATAGTCAACCCTCGGCCGGGCAATTTCTCTTAAGGTTTCAACGGCTTTCTTAACAGGAAATCTTGGGCGCCCCATCTGAATCCAGGCGTGCCAGGGGTTTCCATATTGCTCATTGACCGTATTCCGTTTTATAAAATATTCTCCGTCCTGCAAAGCAAGTTCAATTGAAATATCTTTGGAAAAGTCCTTTCCCCTCTTCATCTCAGGATTCCATGCGGTAATGGTTACCGTTTGGTCACTTTTCCGGGTCACCAGCATGCTTTCGTCCCTGTATAATATATACCTTCCCATCTTTTCAAAAAAGCTGAACATATGATATGTAGGCTTTGGAATATTGTTAAGCGCAACCAGGCCGAAGCCTCCATGAAACTGCGCTCTTGGGACATCAAGCTCTTCGAATATATCGCTGAAGGTCCAGTAGGAAAAAGAATCAACAATGTCTCCGGCCTCACTGATAATCCTTGCCAGATAAGCTGCGTTAAGGCAGGTATCGTGAACCGGGTTCAATGGAGTGTACGAGGTATTGTATTCTGTTATGTGAAAAGGCAGCCCGGGGAAGGGAGAGGCATTGATCAGCTCCCTGACTGCTTTCAATTCCTTCAGCATATCCTCAGGTTCAGTCAAATCCTGATAGACCAGTTCATGTGTCTGAAGTTTTGGCTGTTTTGAAGAGTACAGATGTCTCGAAACAAAATCTACCGGAACGGTTTCTTTATGACAGAACCGCAGGAAATCCTCAATCCAGTGGTCTGCTCCCCCGCATATGGCAGGGCCACCAACCTGCAGTCCTTTATGGATTTCCTTGATTGCAAAAGCAGTAACCCTGTACAGTTTAAAGTACTCGGCTTTATCGGCATCCTTCCAGAATATGTCCAGATTTGGCTCATTCCACACCTCAAAAGGCCACTGGAGTACTTCCTCAATTCCGTACCTGTCGATAAAATGATTTGCCAGGGCTTGAATCAAACCCTTCCATTTATCATAGTCCTTTGGAGGAGTAACATTTCCCTTCCAATAAAATACCGTTTGATCTCCCGATGCAAGTTTCGACGGCATAAAGCCCAGCTCAACAAACGGCTTAAGGCCTCTTTCCAGAAAAGAATCAAATATCCTGTCTATATATGTAAAATTATAAAAAGGCTTGATTTCCCCGCCTATCTCATATTCCCGGTATATGGCCGTATCATCATGCAGCAGCCCATGTCCCCTTATATATTTAAAGTTTATTGCTTTCCGGACAAATTCGAGTGTATCCAGGTATTCCTTTTGAAGTGCTATACCCATTCTCTCTGTTCCGACGCAAAAGTTCCAGTTGTTTTTAAAAGTTCCTTTTACCTCATCGGTAATTTTTATTCTATTCATGGCTTTCCTCCCAGATTCAGCATAGACCTTAAATACCTGCGGCCTATATATACATATTATATTCTCCTGCCAGCATTAGCAAACAGAAAAAATACAAGCAGTTATCATAGTATCTTCTCTCTCCCTTTCTTAAGGGCAGCTCCCAAAAATGCCGAACCCATTGCAGCCTGTACTTTCCTCTCGCTGCCAGCGACCCGGCGGCATTGGTTGCGATTATGGCAACCGGATGCATGGCTGGTTCATCAAAGGGTTCACCTTTGATTGTATAGGCTTTGTATTCACCCGGTGCAGTGTTTTCACTGAAGAAGGCCTGAAGCTTATCCACAATCTCCCCCAGCGACTCATCCTTGTTGAACCAGGCCGCATCCAGGCCAATATTCATTGCAACGCGGTATGCGTCGGAATAGAACTGGGAATCACGGAATAGTTTTTTTGGTGTTCCGTTATATTCTGCGTATTCGGGTGCCATTCCGGTATCCTTGTCACAGGAAATATGCAGATACTGCCGGCTGGCTCCGGCAGCTTTTTGCCAGAAGGGTCTATCCTGCTCATCAGCCTGGAGAGCAAAAAGCTCATAAAAGTGCGGTAAATGATAGGAGGGATCTGAAAATTGCGTTTCGGGTACAAATTTTATATAATAATTTGTTCTGTCCCACATGGGCTCCCCGCCTTCAACCAACTCTGCCTGATGAATACAATGCCTGAGAATATCTCTTGCCTGCACGCTGTAGTCAAAAGGCGGAAGACCGTCCCCCCATCTGCTGCCTGCGAAGAAAAGAGCCATTGCAAAATACTCCTCACCGTCTGGTGCCGGTCCTTCGGAATTCTTTTTTCCGTCGGTTGCTACCGACCAGGCAAAATAACCTTGATACTTGCCTTCCTTCTGATGCATATAGGTTTTTGAAAACAGCCAGAGCCTGTCGAAAATATCCTTCCGATCCATTTGAACCGCCATCATCATTCCATAGCTCATTCCCTCGGTACGGGCATCATTATTACCGGTATCAAGCATATACCCCATATCTTTACCTTTTTCGAAGTAAATCCGTTCAACCGGGTCAAAAAACATGGTATTAAAAGTTTCATTTATTTTCTTTTTTACCTGTTCCCTGGAAATACCGATTTCCCCGAACAGATCAGAATACTGCCCTGTATAATAAGCTCCTTTTGCCATTGCGGTTTCCTCCTACCTCCATAGTCATGTAGTTATAAATTAATATTAAATTCACCATTATCTGTTTTTATCCTTTAACAGCACCAATTGTAACACCTTTTACAAAATACTTTTGCAGGAACGGATATACCAGCAGTATTGGAAGCGACGCTACTACCGTAACTGCCGCCTGCATTGAAACAGGAGTTACAGAATCCACCGCAGGCCGGTTACCATAAACCGAAGCCGCAGATTGATTGGAGCCTGAGTTCATGGAAGCTGAAAGTAATTTCATCATTTCATACTGCAGAGTAGTCAGACTCTCCTTGCTGGAGCAATAAATAAATGTATCAAACCATGAATTCCATGCTCCAACCGCACACCATAAGGCTACGGTGGCCAAAACAGGCTTGCAGCAGGGCAGAATAATCTGAATAAAACAGCGGAAATGACCTGCCCCGTCTATAAAAGCCGCCTCAACAAGGCTTGCTGGTAAAGACTGCATATATGATCTTACAATTATTATATTAAACACACTTACCAATCCTGGAAAAATGTATACCCAATAGTTATTAATCAGGTTCAGATCCTTCATCAGGAAGTAATTCGGAATCAAACCCGCTGAAATATACATTGTAACCAAAAAGTATCGTGTGACAAACTTTCGCCATAAAAATTCCGGTCTTGAAAGAACATACCCTACAAGTGCCGAAATAAAAACACCCAATACCGTGGCCAGCAAGGTACGCGTAACTGAATTCACGGCACCTATTACCAGCAGATCATTTTTAAATACTGTCTGATAATTGTACAGGGAAAAAACACGAGGATAAAAAGTTATCCCGCCAAGAAGAGTATCCTTTGCATTGTTGAACGATACCACAATTGTATTCCAGAACGGGTACACCATGATAACAATGACTGCAAGCATTATTACAGTGTTGATTGTATAAAATAATACAGCTTCCGGATTGAAGTTTTTTATTTTTGCTTCGTTATTTTTCATTTTTATGCCCCCTTAGAATACACTATTTTCATCCAGCTTCCCGGATATAAAATTTGAAATGGAAACCAAAACAATTGAAATTACCGATTTAAATATACCTGCGGCGGTTCCCAAAGAATAATTTCCAAGAGTAATACCATATTTCAGCACATAAATGTCTATTGTTTCAGATACATCCATAACCAACCCTCTTCCGAAGAGGTACTGTACTTCAAAACCTGCATTCAATAACCATCCCAGATTCATAATCAGAAGTACGACAATTGTCGGGCGGATACCGGGCAGCGTAACATGCCACATTTTTCTGTAACGGTTTCCGCCATCTATTTCACAAGCTTCATAAAGTTCGGTGTCTATAGAAGACATGGCTGCTATATAAATAATTGAGTTCCAGCCCACTTCCTTCCACACATGGGAAAATGCAACGATCCACCAAAAATACTTCTGTTCTCCAAGCCATAATACAGGCTTATCAATCAGGCCAAGCCCCATCAAAAGGTTATTGAGCGTCCCATCGTATGTGGATAATATGTTTGAGATCAAGGAGCAAACTATTACCCAGCTTAAAAAGTGAGGCAGATATGATGCAGTCTGTACAACACGCTTAAACCCTAAATTTCGAATTTCATTCAGTAATAAAGCAAACCCTATGGCAAAAATAAAACCAAAAATCAAATTCATTACAGACATTCCGAGAGTGTTTTTGAAAGCTCTCCAGAATACCGGATCCTCAAACATAAAGTTGAATTGGTCCAGGCCGACAAACTTGGAATTCCAGTAGCCCTTGGCAGGTCTGAAGTTCTGAAATGCCATTATCCAGCCTGAAATCGGATAATAGCAAAATATAAAGGTCAATATTATGCACGGCACTACCATAACAAAAAGAGGTATTTGCTGCCTATACTCTTTAAGCTTTGTATTCCGTTTGTTAATCCGAATGATGTTATTTTGCATTGCCAGGTCTTTTTGATCCATATTAACCTCCATGAGCCACATTTGTGGCCGCAAAATGTAATGAAAACATATATCCTTTATCGCAATGTGGCGAATAAAGGAGGTTAGTCTATCAAGAGCTCGGTTGTATAAAACCAGAAGAGAGGAATGTCCTCTCTTCTGGTTTTTGGTATGATTTAATGTTTACTTCTTAGCAGCAGCCATCTTTTCTTTAATCTGCCGGTTTACTTCATCAAGATACGGCTGAGGGTTAACCGCATCAATTTCTTTCAGGAACTTATCCCATAATGCATCATAATCTGCAGGCTTTGCTAAAATCAACTGTGGATCGTACTTACGGCAAACATCAATAAATCTTGTATTGGCAACCTTGGCAGGACTTCCATCTTCAATCGGGAAGGACCAAACCGGGTAATATGCCGGACGTTTAAGCGGCTCTGAAAGTATTCCTGCAGGAAATTCCACATTAAGAGCTTTAAGGAAATTCTGGTCATATTCGGATAAAGCGGCCATATACTCATCCTTTGAAGCTCCCGGATCACAAGGTGTTCCATCCTCATACAGCCCTTGCATTTTGGGAGTATACTGCCACAGAGTATCCCCTGTCATTTCACGTTTCTTGGCGGTATCCCTCATTATTTCACGACGTTCGTCGGCTAATTTTCTTCCGTTAGTGCCAATCTTTACCCAGTCCTTGCCTTCAACACCCCATGCAAGGTAGTCCTGAACCTCACGGTTCAATAAATAATCATAGTATGCCAGCAAGCGGTCTGGGTTTTTACAATTAGTTGTTATTATAATCCCTCCGGTTCCTGAAATGTCAGACGGTGGATCTATATAATTATCCTTTACACCCGGATTTGCTATAGGAACAGCAATATAGGAACGGTTGAACTTTTTGGCCGCCTTCAGGGCATCATCGGCTTTCTGGAAATTCCAGAACTGGTCGAAGGTTCCCAGCACCGCACCGGAAGACAACCTGGCAATATATTGGTCATAGTTTTGAGTAAAGGTTTCTGCCTCTATGATGCCTTTATGATATTCCTCGTTTAATTTCTTATAATATGCCTTTGCCGTATCCGTTGTTTGATAAAGGGATGCGGTAAAAGTACTCTGATCGACAATGACATCACCTTCATTACCGGAACCCAGGAGATGCATTGCGGGGTTACGCAGGCAGAAGTCTCTCCAGCCGTCACTCAGAACTTCAAATCCGATAGTTTTTACACCGTCAATTGTAGGATGCTTTGCCTTATAGTCCTCTATCAGTTGAAAATATTCATCGATGGTTTTGGGCACCTTGTTGCCTGATTCTTCCAATACCGCCTTTTGAATGAAGAAACCTGCTCCTCCGTTTTGGAAGGTAGGAGGCGCATATTCATAAAGGCCGTAATTCTCTATAGTGTACGCATGACCATCTCCAAAACCCGCTTTCATCTTTTCCAGGAATGGCTCGTAATGCCTTTTCAGATTGGGGTAGTTTAGTATTTTGTCTTCAATGGGAATTGCGGCGCCTGCATCAACAAACTTTGCAGCTTCTCCGAATATTGCATCAGGATAATCACCACCCGCAATCATAACCCCCACTTTCTGGGCCAAATCACCCACAAGGAATTCGAACTCCATTGTAACTCCGGTTAATTCGGTTATTTTCTTAAGTACGGGATTATCCTTTGACGGTGCCTGGCCAGGGTCACGCAGGAATACCTTGAAGGTTACGGGGTCATTGCGGTCGGCCATCATGGGCAAGCCTGTTTCAGAATCTTTTTCTGCAGATGCCGAAATTGTTGCTGCAGCCGAGGTTGAAGTCTGTGCGTCTGTCGTAGTCCCGGATGCATCTTTTGATGAGCCGCAGGCAGCCAGCGAAAATAACATGGCTGAAGCTAGAAATGCTGCTAAAACTTTGCTGAACTTTTTCATTTAGAAATCCACCTTTCCTTTTTTTAACGCCTTGGACAAAGTATGTTCAACGTTTTATGTAAATTAACATTCGCAGAAAACCTTTGTGCCTCTATGCGTTTAAGCAGGGCGAAAGACATGTGCCGCAAAAAACCGTGGCGATCCACTCCGAGCTGGCGCATCTTTACGCCTCGTTATAGGCCCATTTTAGCATGCAGAATACTTAAAGTAATTTAAAAAAGAATACCTGAAACTTAAATAATTATACCTGTTAATATTTATCATATTCCGCAATAATTTGATTTCTGTACTCATTCGGGCTTTTGCCGGTTCCCTGGGTAAATTTTGTTATAAAATAACAGCTCTCTGAGTAACCCACTTCATTTGCTATTTCATATATAAGCTTGTCGGTCTGCAGCAGAAGCCTTTTAGCTTCGGTTATTCTCAACTGGTTTACATATTGGTTGAAATTAACTCCGGTAGCCTTTTGAAAAGCTCTGCCAAGATAAGCGGCATTCAAAAAGAATTTATCAGCTACCTTCTTAACATTGATTTGCTCCATATAGTGGAGATGTACATACTGAATTACATCTCTGCTTATTCCCATTTTAGCCATTTTACATCTGCGCTCAACAAATGATATCCCATTTGTTACCATCGACCTGAGTAAATCCTTCCATTTGCCAAAAGATACGAAGGATGGCAGATCCAACCACTCAGGCCGTGCCAGGATGGACTCACCCTGATTTTGATCTCCGGCAGAATTTATATCATCAAGAATAAGGTAATATATCCTGTAGGTTATTTCCTGAACATAATGAATTCCTAAATGTATTTTTTCTACATCATTAATCAATTTATCAATTACATTGGTTATACCCTGCCTGTCAAGCGATGATAAATTTTGCCTTAATTCATCAAGATACTTGCACTCTAAACATAATTCCTTTCCGGGTTTGAATGTTTCGGGGTTATAATCCATAAAGCCGATCTGAGAAAAAAACAGCTCGGTCAGCATACTGTACATATGATTTGAAAAGTCCTCTCTAAAGGTTTTTTCGGTATTATTGAAAATATATGAGTCAAACATAAGCGTGCAATTTATATTGTGCTTTTTAAATATTGGTACGAGCTGATCGGAAAAATCTTTTTTATTATTATCCAGTTGTTTTAATAGTTTAGGAGACAGTAAAAAAGTATACTGACTGCTCTTTTGCCTGAACAAACAGGTTTCAAGGTTACTCATCACAGTTTTCAGGCATTCTCCGAGTACCACATGGGGATTATTGTCATTTGAATCATTTGAGCCCGGCAAAAGAACGCAGGTCATCAGTGTGTATTCCTTTAGCAGTTCCCTTTCAATTGAGGCTCCATTGTATAAATTATTAAGAGTATTTATTTGTTTACGGAACAAATCCTGACTTTTCCTGTCAATGTTCTCATCAAGTTCCTTTTGCATTGATTTGAGCAAAGGAATTATTTCGTCCTCATCCACAGGTTTTGTCAAGTAATCCTTAACACCGTACTTCATAGCTTCTTTCGCGTACTCAAAATCACTAAAACCCGACAGCATAACAACAAGTGTATTTGAATATTCACTTTGTCTGAGCATTTTAAGAAATTGAAGGCCTCCCATAACAGGCATTTTCACATCCAGCAGAACTAAATCCGGTTTGACTGTCACAAGTTTATCCAAAGCTTCCTTACCGTTTACAGCGGTATCCTTTACAACAAAGCCATGATCTTCAAATGGAATTGCCTTGGGTAAATACTCTCTGATCGTCTTTTCATCATCTACCAGCAGAATTGAGTACATTTAAAACTCCTCCTTTGAATACCGGATCGGAATACTAATTTGTATCTGAGTTCCGTCGTTTTCCCGGCTCTGAATGTCCATGGTAAAATATGTCCCATAATACAGAGATAAGCGCTGATACACATTGTATAATCCAACGCTGTGAGTAAGCTTTTGACCTCCTCCGAACATTCTTTTCAAATCGGCCAGCCGGATTTCATCAATACCTATTCCATTATCAGACACAGTTATAAGCATTTGATCATCCATACCAGTTATACATATAACAACTCTTCCCTTATGCGAAACCGACTCAACGCCATGAACACATGCATTTTCAACCAGAGGCTGAATAATGAGTTTTGGCAGAAGGCAGTTATCTGCCGCATTCTCAACTATAATTTCATACTCAAATTCATCTTCAAATCTGTACTGTTGAATAAAGAGAAATTCTTCAAGAAATTTCATGTCCTTGCTAAGAGGAATTATGTCATCCTCCCAATTAATCAAATGTCTGAACATCTTGGACAGATACATTATCATTTTAGCTGTTTCTGTTTCGTTCTTTACAACAGCTTTTAATCTGATACTTTCAAGCGCATTAAACATAAAATGCGGATCAACCTGGCTCTGTAAAGCAAGGAGTTTCGCCTGCACGGTTTCTCTCTCTAATTGTGCTTTGATTATCCTCGAATTATATTCCTCGTCAATCAAGGTTTGAAGCTGTAAACTCATCTGGTTGATACTGTCTGCAAGAACTCCGATTTCATCCCTGCCTGTTTTATCCTGGCTTATCTGATCAAAAATTCCCCTTGCTATATTTTTTGAAAGATTTACAACCAGTCTGGTCCTCTTGGTAATATTTCCGGCAACCATGAGAATAAAAAAGAATGCAAGCAGCAGACTTCCAAACCCAATCAAGATAGTCTTGAACCTCATCTGATTAAATTCCCTGGATATAATACTGGAATCATAAAAACCGTAAAGTGACAGAGGTACATCAGCTAATGGCTGTTTTAGCATAACAATACCGTCTTCAAGTGCATCCTCTGAAAAAACATCATAAGCTCCGTACTCAGGATAAGTATTTGCTGATGCTATTATCCTGTTATCCGAATCTACAAGTACTATATTGTCAAATAGATCGCTTTGCCTTAATATCGATGAAATGTAGGATAAATTAATATCTATTCTCAAGGCTTTTTGATAATTTGAATATTGCGGAAAGTATTTTAAGGGTCTGATTATGCTCAAACTCCTGTCGTTGGGATTTGTCAATTGCTTTGGAATTAAAGAGACTCTTAGTTTTGGTCCGTTGGGGTTTGTTGTCAGGGCATCAAGTCTGTAATCAAGTAATTTTTCACCAAACGTATCAAATTCATCCGGTCCCATCCTTTTTACAAGAGCACCGTTGAATATTGTCGGATTATCAGAATAAAGCGTTAATTGAAATGCCTGTTGGTTATATGCAAGATCAGACAACAGCAGATCTCTGATGTTATTCTGATATTCGGTAAGGTAATTTATTTCTTCTGCATAACTTGTATCTAAAAATTTATACAACAGCTCGTTTGCATTATAGCGCAGAACCAGGGACATTGTCCCTGTAATGCAGCCATTTACCTTGTTGGTTTTTTCACTGAGAGACAGTTTGAGGCGCTGCAGCATTTCGTTTTGAATGTTTTTTTCTGCAGCGCTTACATAAAATACATTTTGAATAAAAAATGGTATGATAACACATCCGATAAAAATCAGCATCATTTTTTGTTTGATCGAAAAATTATTAAGAAACCTCTGAGAAAAAATTTGCTTCATAACGCTACCTCAGTAACAATCCAATATTGTTGATGCACATCAGCTTATTAACCAACTATATTTTGAAAACAAAATACCGGTCCTCAGTCACCATGTAACATACATCATCTACACGAATTACATCAGTATCCGGATAGTCTATCCATATAATTGGAATTTTTATTAACATTTTCACCATCCCTTTCAGCTTTGCCGACCATGATTAACAACACCCAAATGCCCTGACCGTTTATCCTTCTGCCAGGACATAAAAGTTACCGGTAATAAATTTATAAAGATATTCCGATTAATGATAATTACCCTCTATTGACAATGTATAACACGCCTCACGCCGGCTATTTTGCCACTTTTCTTTGTCGTCGTCCTTGCCTTGCGGCAAGGCAAAGGCGTGCAGTAAGGCTTTTGTGCCTTGCAAGCGGCCTCAACGCAGCCGCAGGGCAAATTAACCACTCAAAAACGTATTGTACATTTTCAATAGAGGGTATTTTATAATAAAACCGTAAAGTTTTGCTTAAATTAGATTATTTCCAGCATAACTACCGACTTTGGCGGTAGTTTCCCTGCAACATGGTTGTTTGCAAGGAAGATATTTTTAAAAACCTTCGTTGTTATATTGTTTGGAGCTTCAAAAGTATTTTTTGCATTCATTTCGTTAGCAGTTAAAATAGTACCGGCGCAACTTTGTGCTGCAACTCCGCGTATATCAATATCTACGTCGGCCCCCTGTGAAGGATTCAAATTACAGATAGATACATGTATTTTTCCATCCTTATCCTGAGAAGAGGAAACACTTATCCGAGGTATTTTATCCCCGCCAAAAGCATAATCGGGACTTTCATACTCCATTGACAACAGCTGGGCATCATGATGTACCTTATACATATCAAATACATGATATGTGGGTGTCAGCAGCATTTTTTGACCTTCAGTAAGGATTACCGCCTGAAGGACATTTATCATCTGTGCTATGTTTGCCATTTGAACCCTGTCACAATGATTATTAAATATATTGAAATGAACTCCTGCTGCAAGTGCATCCCTCAAAGTATTCTGCTGGTATAGGAATCCGGGATTTGTCCCAGGCTCCACACTGAACCAGGTACCCCATTCATCAACAATCAAGCCGACTTTTTTCTCCCGATCGTATTTGTCCATGATATTGGAATGCCTGTTCACAAGTTCTTCCATATAAAAAGCATTTTGTAAAACCGAAAACCATTCATTTTCCTCAAACTCTGTAGCTGATCCCTGCACCGACCAGTCTTTGGAGACTCTTGTATAATAATGCAGGCTCAAACCATCCATTTGCTTTCCGGCTTCCCTCATAAGCACTTCGGTCCAGTGATAGTCATCTACCGATGCACCGCCTGCTATTTTATATATCTTGTTATCTCCGAAGTTTCTTACATAGGTAGCATATCTTCTGTATTGATCCGCATAGTACTCGGCCCTCATGTTTCCGCCGCAGCCCCAGTTTTCATTTCCTACTCCGAAATATTTCAAACTCCAGGGCCCTTCTTTTCCGTTTGTTCTTCTTAGGTCAGCCATTGGAGATTTACCATCAAAGGTAATGTATTCCACCCACTGCTGCATCTCCTGAACAGTGCCGCTCCCTGCATTGCCGCAAATATACGGTTCGGCACCAATCAGCTCGCAGAATCCCAAAAACTCGTGTGTGCCAAAATTATTATTTTCCACCACACCACCCCAATGGGTGTTTATCATACAGGGCCTGTTTTCTTTTGCCCCTATGCCGTCCATCCAGTGGTATTCGTCGGCGAAGCACCCTCCGGGCCACCTCAGAATAGGGATTTTTATTTTTTTAAGGGCTTCAATCACATCGGTACGAAAGCCCTTTACATTTGGAATGGAGGAATCCTCCCCCACCCATATTCCTTCATATATGCATCTTCCGAGATGCTCGGAAAAATGTCCGTATATATTTTTATTTATTTTTCCTTTTTTAACATCGGCATTCAAAATAATTTTTATCATATAACATCAAACTCTCCTATCCGGATATACCTACATGCTCCAACTATTAACCCCACCATCGGTATTGTGATTTAACGTTCAAATTTCTTACCATCCTCACTATACGCCAGATGAATGCTATAAGCCAATTTTTCCGAGTAAACCATACTTTCTTGAGGCTCTCTTGTATAACATAGTAAATATATATTATTAATCATTTGCTAAACGCCTTCATCCGATATGTTTTAATCAACCCTTCACACCACCGAGAACTATACCCTTGACAAAATACTTCTGAAGGAATGGATAAACAAGTATTATTGGCAGTGAACCCAGAAATATCTGAGAGGATCTTAAAGTTCTGTCGGACACTGTTGCAAGTTCCGAAATCTCCTGACGTGAAAGCATACTGTAGGATCTCTGAACAACAATAGTCTGTATATAGCTTTGCAACGGATAATTCTCCGCCTTATTCATGAGTATGAGACCGTCAAACCAACTGTTCCAGTGCCCTACCAGCGAAAACAGGGTTATGGTTGCCAGGGCTGGAGTTGACACAGGAACATACAGCTTCCAAAGTGTTATCCAGTGACCAGCACCATCTATAAAAGCCGCCTCACTCAATTCCTTCGGTATCTCTCTGAAAAAGTTTAACAGCAATATTACGCTGAAAACGGGTACCGCACCTGGAAGTACAAGGGCCCATATGCTATCAAGCAATCCTGCCTGTCTGATTACGGTATACCATGGAATCAGTCCGCCGCTGAACAGCATTGTTATGAAAAATGCCCAGGCATAAAATGTACGGAATCTGAATTCCGATCTTTCCTTTGATAATGGATAGGCACATAAAATTGTAAGTACCAGATTTATAGCTCCCCCAATTGCTATTCTTTCAACCGATACCAACATTGAATGCCAAAAAGCAGCTCTCTTTGCAACATATACATATGAATTCAACGAGAATTCAACCGGCCAGAAAACAACCTTCCCTGCCGCGGCTACCGAGCTTGAGCTGAATGAAACCGCTAAAATGTGTATAAGCGGGATAATACAGAGCAGTGCTGCTAAAATAAGAAAACAACTGTTTATTATCGTAAAAACACTAAGGTTCTTCTTTATACTTATAAGTTTCAATTGTATACCCCCTTAGAAAATCCTGTAATCTGCAAATTTATATGCGCAGAAATAAGATACAGAAATAAGCGTGAACGAAACCACAGATTTGAATAGTCCGACGGCAGTTGCAACACCGTATTGAGCATCAAGTAAACCTATTCTATAAACAAAAGTGTCAAGAATGTCTCCGCTTTGATATACCGGAGGACTATATAAATTGAATATTTGGTCGAAGCCAGCATTCAAAAGATTTCCAAGACTTAATACCATAAGCAGCACTATAACCATTTTCATCCCCGGCAAAGTGATATTCAATGTTTGCTTCCATCTGTTGGCTCCGTCGATACGGGCGGCTTCATACAGGCTTGGATCTATTCCGGTGATTGCTGCAAGGTAAATTATCGTACCATATCCGAATTCCTTCCATGTTTCGGTCAACACCATGGTTGTCGGAAACCATTTATTATCACCAAGAAAAAATATTGGCTCAATTCCTATAGATTTTAACAATCCATTAACTATTCCGCCTGAAGGTGAGAGAATATCAATAAGGATACCTCCAAGTACAACCCAGGACAAAAAGTGAGGAAGATATATCAGTGTCTGAACACTGCTCTTTAAAGCATTACTTGTAACTTCATTAATCAAAATAGCAAATATTATCGGAATAACAAGCCCTAAAATAATTTTCATCACCGCAATAGATATTGTATTCCATATTACACTGCCAAAATTCGGCAGATCAAGGACATATTTAAAATTGTCAAGACCTATCCACTTTTGATGTCCAAATAAACCCTTTGCAGGAATAAATTTTTGAAAAGCTATTACAATACCGGCCATAGGCAGGTAACTGAATACCAATAAAAGAATAAATCCGGGAAGTATCATCAGATGCAAGGGTAGTTGTTTTTTTATATTTAAGTTTTTCAAGCTTATGCCCCCTAATCGGAATATATGTTGGTTAAATGTTTCCCTGCTTCCACAGGTAGCCAAGAAGGAAAGGATACTGCCAATACCTGCACGAGTCCTTTCCTTCCAGCCATCCGGTTAAACTTATTTGGATTTAACTGAATCGTACCATTCGTTAACTTCCTTGGTCATATCAGCACCGCCCAATTTGTTCCAGTCACTTACAAACTTATCGAATTCATCAATAGATACTGAACCCATAATAATTTTTATAAATACTTCCTTCTCCATCTTATCAAGAGTGGTTTTCTTCTCGGCCATTGTCTTTGTAGGAGCTCCGGTGAACTTCTCCTTCAACAGTTGATCGTTATTCTTGTAATCAACCATGCTGCGGAAAGCACCGTCCTTGCCGTAGATTTTCATCCAGCCCCACATTGTATCATCACCCTTTTCATAGGCTTCTATGTTTGCTTGAATAACCTTCGGCTCGCCGGTCAGCGTGCTGAAATCATTGGCTTTTCTTGCATCATCTATTGCTATGAATGCATCAAGATTCTTGAATACAGGAGAAGGGCATACCGGAGAGAACTTCCAAACTCCTACCGCACCATTTTCAACAGGCATATAGTACTTGTTGAAGTCGGCTGTCTTACCCCAATTCTTTTCTATGTGCATGTTGAAGAGTTTAACAAGTGCTTCAGGGTTCTTATATCCTTTTTTAACAGCAAAGATTCTTGTCTGATTAAACTTGTTAGGAACCATTACCTTTTTGTCGTCGGCAGAAACTATAGGATAAGCTGTCCAGTCTGCATTCTTGTCATTATTATAGTTACTGATCAAAGGATACATAGGATTCCACTGGGCTCCGTAATCAAGACCAAATTTACCGGCAATTACGGTTTCAGCTACTTTTCCGCCGTCCTTTACTCCAAATTCCTTGTCAATCTGGCCGGACTTGTACATGTCGGCAAGCTTCTGAAGAGCTACCTTTGTTTCAGGCAGAGTACTTCCCCATACAAGCTTTCCCGAGCCGTCCTCTACCCACATATTAGGATACGCATGATAGCCTGCAAAGAAGCCTTCTGTTCCCATACATCCGCTGTATAAGTCTTTAGTAACCGGGAGTCCGAATGTATCGTTCTTTCCGTTGCCGTCAGGATCCTTGGTTGTAAAGGCTTCTGCAATTTTAAGTACATCGTCCATTGTCTTAGGCGGCTGCAGGTTGAGCTTCTTCAACCAGTCATTTCTTATCCACAAATACTGTGTACCTTCGTTCATTGCAACAGTTTCAGGGATAGCCATCATTTTTCCGTCAAAGGTTACCGAGTCAATATTACCGGTTCCTTCTACACTCATATATTGCTTTAATTGTTCCGAAGCATAATCATTGTAATACTGTGTCATATCCTCAACCATTTCGGAGTCGACAAGCTGCTTAAGCTGTGAAGGATTTACAAGCACAACGTCGGGAAGTTCTCCCGATGCCAAGGTAACATTGATTTTCTGGAGGTATGCATCAGATGTTTCATTTCCTTTTACTGTCCATGCATAATTTATATTTATACCAAGCTCATCCTTGTACAACTTCGTCCAGCGGTTGTCTTCCAGTGTTTCTCCGGGAGTTTTGGGCAGGATATTTGCAGCAAGGTCGTCATCAATTCCCCTGACAAATGAAATGTCGATTGCAGGATCATATTTGCCCAGAGGGTCCTTATTTGCAGAAACGGAACTGCCTGCTGATGAAGAGGTTGTACTATGTGCTGATGATACTGAACTGTCTGTTGGGTTTTGACTGCCGCATGCCGTAAATATTGCAGCGGTCATTGAAATAGCCATTGCTAATGAAACAGCTTTTCTTAAATAATTAAACTTCATTTGTTTTCCTCCTGTTATTATTTAATTATTTGAGGCCTCAAATATATTATAGAAGGGGTATTCCATCAATACCATGCACATGTTTTTACTTTGTTAACTTCTGTTTACCAAGATTTTTTCATATTCATTGAGTATCATATCTTTTTTTTACTTTGTTAACATCTCTTTACCTTTTATATAAAAGTAAAAAAGGATCATACCCCAACCGGATATAATCCTTACCTTATTGCATTTATTATCTTGCAGATTCATACCACTTATTTACTTCTGCCGTTATTTCTTTGCCTCCTATCTTGTACCAGTCGTTTACAAATTTATCAAAACGGTCAATAGGCGCCTCACCCATTATGATCTTTATAAATATTTCTTTTTCCATCATATCCATTACCGCTTTTTTCTCAGCAATTGTATTTGTAGACGGTCCAACAAACCGCTCGGCAAGAAGCTGCCCGCCGGTTCTATATTTCTCAAGTATACCAAAGACACCATTGGTTCCGTAAATTTTTTCCCATCCCCATTTGGTTTTATCTCCGCCGGCATATGCATCCAGGTTGGATTGTATTGCTCTTGGCTCACCTTGCAGAGAATCCAGGCTGCCCTTCTTCCGCGCCGCATCAATTGCCAGAAAGGCATCCAGATTTTTATACGGAGGGCTTGGGACAACAGGTGAGAATTTCCATACGCCCACACCCCCATTCTCAACAGGCATATAGTACTTATCGAAATCAGCCGCAGTGCCCCAATTCTTTTCCAGGTGCATGTTTATTAATTTTATGAGTGCCTCGGGATATGAATATCCCTTCTTAACTGCAAATATCCTTGTTTGGTTGAACTTTAACGGAACCATCACTTTCCTGTCGTCAGCCGAAACAAGGGGATATCCTGTCCAATCCGCATTATTGTCATTATTAAAATTACTGATAAGCGGGTACATGGGATTCCACTGGGCTCCAAATTCAATGCCCACTTTCCCGGCAGTTACAGATTCGGCTACTTTGCTTCCATCCTTTACGCTGAACTCTCTGTCCAGTTCTCCGGCCATATACATAGCGGCAAGTTTCCGAAGGGCCGTCTTTGTTTCAGGCAGCGTACTTCCCCAGATAAGTTTGCCCGAAGCATCCTCAACCCACATATTGGGGTAAGCGTGATAAGCTGCAAAAAAGCCCTCTGTTCCCAGGCATCCACCGTATAAATCTTTGGTAATTGCAATTCCAAACGTATCCTGCCTGCCGTTTCCGTCAGGATCCATAGTTGTAAATGCCCTCGCGACCTTCAAAAGCTCATTCATGGATTTTGGAGGCTGCAGATTCAGTTTCTTCAGCCAATCATTTCGTATCCAGATATACTGTGCTGCCTCAACAAATGAATAGGGCTCGGGAACAGCCATCAATTTACCGTTTATAGTAGCTGAGTCCAATGTTGCTGTACCTTCCTGGTTATAAACCTCTTTGGTCAGAGGCGATGCATACTTTTCAAAGTACTCAGTCATATCCTCAATCATGTCGGAATCAACCAATTGTCTTAACTGTGCCGGGTTTACAAGGATTATATCCGGAAGATTTCCCGATGCCAGCGTAACATTTATCTTTTGAGTATAAACATCGGAGGTTTCATTACCTCTTACAGCCCACGCATATTTTACATTTATCCCAAGTTCATCCTTGTATAATTCCAGCCAGCGATTATCCTGAATAGTTTCTCCAGGCGTTTTTGGCAGTACATTTTTCGCCAAATCCTCATCTATCCCACGTACAAATGATATATCAATAGTTGGATTGTATCTTCCCAAAGGACCTGTATCAACTTTTCCATATGAAGAATTTAAACTGCTTTTAAGTGTGTCTTCCGATGCGAAATTATCCGTTCTACTTCTCTCACAAGCCACAAAAAGTACAACTGTTAATGAGAAAGCCAAAACCAATAAAATATATTTATATAAGTGTTTTTTCAACAATTACCATCCCCCTGTTAATCAGGTACATTATCTAAAATTCCTCACTTGTTTAACATTTGCCTACCGGCTACTGCCGAATCATGGTACTCTTGAGGTGAACAGCCGCAAATTTTCCTAAAAAAGCGGGTAAAGGATGCCGCTGTTTCATATCCCACCATTCGGGCAGCCTCATGTATTTTTACATTTTCTTTCTGTAATAGTTCTTTAGCTTTTTTTATCCTAATACCATCTATATACTCAGATAGGTTTATTCCTGTTAACTGTTTATACAACCTGGATAAATATGAGGGATTCAAGTACACCTGTTCTGCCAGCCTTACCAGTGATAAATCCTCATTAAGATGGTCTTGAATAAAGTTCTGAATATATTCAACTGTATTATCTGCCCTCTTTTTTTGTTCCTCATTCTGAAGCTTAAATATAATATTTGAGATATCATAGAGATATTGAGCAGCATCCAGCCAGGTGTCATGCATGTCAATCCTCATAAGCTTGTTTTGTGCAATATGGAAAGCAATTTTATTTGTTAGTTTCCATCGGTTAATATATGTCAAAAGACTGAGTGAAACCTTATAATATGCTTCAATTGCCAAATTACAGTTCTTACTCCTTATTGACTTCAGCGGGTCAATTATTTCAGTCAGAACCTCGAAAAATTTCTCATTTTGTCCGGATTCAAGATATTGCTCAATAGATTCAAAATTTCTTTTCCTTAATGACATTTCCAGAGGCTCGTTGCCTGTGTCAAGTTCAGGAACGTCAATACTCGAATGGGTAGCCAACAGATTATTTTTTATTTCATTATCAATAAGAATCCTTTCTATTCCCGTACCAATTCTGTAGTTCAACAACTGATTCAGAAAAAAGTACTTTTGCGATACCTCTGACCAGTTGCACGCTTCTGAACCCAAGGCAAAGCTGATTGATAAATTAAGAGAATCCCTGCAGGCAGACTGGATAACCTCAAGTGTTCCTTTTAAAAATGATACTGTCTTAGTATAGTAATATGACGTTTCACTTTGAGTTTGATTTTGAATGAACAGTTCCTTCGGCTGAATAAACAAAACAAATCTGTAGTTTTCATCCATCACAACTACACTTCTTATGTGAGGATTCAAATTCCGGTTTATTATCATCCTCACTGAATAAAGATACTGAAGCCTGTCCCAATATGTCAAATCCGGAGTGATGTTATCCACATGTCCCAGCAATAACACCACAGGCTGTTCAGGATATAAGGAGACGGACAGCTGCTCGAATTGGGCCTTATTTATATTAAGTGATGTATCACCTCTCAGAAGCTGAATAAAATAATCCTTTTGGAAGAGATCGGCTGCCATGTTCATCTGTTCTTTGGCCTTATGGATCAAATCCTCAATTTTTATACTCTTTTGTATCTCTTTAATTGTATTTTGAACAGCACTTATGACTTTCTCGTGATCCTCCGTTTTAAGGATATAGCTGACCCCGCTGTGCTGAATCGCTTTGTACACATACTCAAATTCATCATACCCTGTTAAAAAAATGACTTTGCACTGAGGCCAGCTTTTGTGAATTATGTCCAACAGCTGCAAGCCGTCAATCTCAGGCATTCTTATATCTGTCAGGACAATGTCTATTCTGGTCCTGTTTAACCACTCAATGGCTTCATCTCCGGAGTATGCCCTATATACATCCAGATCCAGATTTTTCATGTTGTTAAAAATTTCATATAAGCTATTAACAATTATTTCTTCATCATCAACAATCAACATTCTGTACAATTTCGTCACCCCCGGATACCATAATTTTTAAAATTACTTTCAGACCTCCCATTTCACTTCTTGATACAACCAGTCCGCTATTTTCTCCAAATACGAGCTTAATGCGACGGTTGATATTTAAAATTCCCGTTATCTCCAAATCTTCCGTAGTATTCTCCAGTGCCTTCTTCAAGTCTGACAGTCCTTCATCTGTCATATCATTTCCATTATCTTCGACTATTATATTGAGCTGTTTATCATTTCCCTCAAAATAAACGGATACAATTCCACTGTTCTTTTTTCTTTCAATACCATGTTCAAATGCATTTTCTATAATGGGCTGCAATATCAGACGCGGTACTTTTATATTATGATACTTTTCAGGACATTCTACAAAATCCACCCTCAATCTTTTGGCAAACCTCATCAACTGTATATTCGTATATACTTTTGCATGATTTATTTCATCAATTAGTGGAATATAATCCGCCGAGTTTCTGGTTACAAAGCGGAAGTATTCACCAAGATACTTGGAAAATAGTACAAGGTTTTCATCACCTATCGAGGCCATAGTATTGATCATGAAAAGACTGTTGTATAAAAAGTGTGGGTTTATCTGTGATTGTAATTGTTTTAGCTCTGCCCGCTGCATTAATATTCTCTGATTGTAAACTTGATCTATAAGATTATTAAGATTTTTTACCATATCATTAAAACGCTTGTATAGATAACCGAATTCACTATTTGAATCATGAGTTATAGCTACCTGCAAATCCCCGCTTTCTACCCTGCGAAATGACTTGACCAACTGAACCAGAGGTTTGTGCATAAACTTGTAGGTAGAGAAAGAATAAATAAGTATAATAATTATAACAGCAACCGAAAAAACCCAAACCCATATATTAAAGTTCTTGATTGGTTTCATCACATATTCCTGAGGAATATACTTTAATAGAATCATATTTAGATATGTTGACCTGGCATGTACCACATAGTATCCTTTTTGCTGAATATTAACATATTCCGTACCGCTGTCGGTATCTGTATTGATTTTATCTATAATACTTTTAATTTCATAAGTGTTCCCTGCATCTTTCTGATTGGAAATAATACCTTTATCGACAATACTTATTAAAATCGAGCCACTTCCATTATAAGTATTAAACTGTGTTAATGCCTGCCTGAAAACATCTTCATCCAACTCAATTTCAATTGAATAAAGCGGATTACTGCCTAATAAATCCCTTTTTTGCAGGGTACTTAGATATAGTCCTCCTTTATAGCTTATTATCTGCGCCCCGCCCAGCCCTGCAGGAACTCTGATATCTTTAAATTTTTCCATATTTAACTCATCCAAACCGGAGTTGGAGGAAATGGTTCTGTTTATTGGAAGAATGTGGACACTTACATTTTTTATATACACACTGCTGTTTCTTATTGTAACCAACCTCTGCTGGAGCTGTCGCATGCTTTCAGTTGATTCATATATACTCATAATTTGTGATCTGATGGCCAGCTTATTGAGATTTTCATCATTCAAGCAGTCATATTGCAGGGTCT